>NZ_JAUBQM010000043.1:0-52895 GCF_036701245.1 Microcoleus sp. Pol14D4 | reverse complement strand
TCGCTTTTATCAACAAGGTATGCGGGCTGCAAACCTTATTCGGTCTATCTCCTAAACCTCTTTGTCACCCCCTCAGAATTAATACAACTTAAACAAGAAGATGATTTACGCAATTCACTGGATGACAACCCCGTCAGAACATAGAAGTAATCAAGAATATAGCCCTGATACAAAGCTGAAAAAATGGTAGTTTATAGCGCCTAATTATCATTGATTCGGCTTGGCACAATTGGAGGATAATTCTTAGGGGGAGTATGGGTGAAGCGTCCCGCCTGCTGTGAAACTACACGCCTTCGGGAGCATTGGCACACCTACAAAAAAAAGCAACATCCTCCCGCTATTATGCAACGCTCCGCCATCAGTAGGTCTTGTGACGGTTTTGTTACCCTGTCCAGATATTCATCACAACAAAACAAAAAAAAACCGATTTCTTGGAGAAACCGGATTGCTGAATACCCTCAAACTTTTAGGTTTAATAAAGTTTTGATTCTTCTTAACTCAAAACTATGACGACTCACAACTTAAAACTCTTGAGATTTGGCTGTTGTTTTTGCTCGATCGAGTTTTAAAATCAACACCCCCAAAGGTGGCAAACACAAGTCGATCGAATAAGCACTGTTGTGGAACCACCACTCCTCAGTCCACTTACCGCCCAAATTCCCCATATTGCTGCCGCCGTATTCCCGCGCGTCGCTGTTAAACAACTCCGTATAGAAACCTGGTTCCGGCACTCCTACGCGATAGTGAGAGTGCGGCTGGGGCGTAAAATTGCACACCGTCACCACAAACTCGTCGCCATCCTTCTCTCGGCGCACAAAAGCCACGACGCTGTGTCGGTTGTCGCTGCAATCAATCCACTCAAACCCATCCTCAGCAAAATCTTGACTGTAAAGTGCCGTTTCGCTGCGGTACAGATTGTTCAAATCCTTAAAAAATAGCTTCAACTTTTGGTGCGGCTCGAATTGCAGCAAACGCCACTCCAAATCCCCCCAAACGTTCCACTCTTGCCACTGACCGAACTCCATCCCCATAAAGATCGTTTTCTTTCCGGGATGAGCAAACATAAAAGTAAACAAACACCGCACGTTTGCAAACTTTTGCCATTCGTCCCCTGGCATTTTCCCGATGATGTGGGCTTTGCCGTGGACTACCTCATCGTGGGACAAAGCCAGCATGAAATTCTCGCTGTGGTTGTACCACATACTGAAAGTTATGTTGTTCTGGTGGAACTGGCGGAACCACGGGTCCATGTGGTAATAGTCGAGCATATCGTGCATCCAACCCATGTTCCACTTCAGGTTGAAACCCAAACCCCCTACATAGGTCGGCCAAGATACCATCGGCCAAGAGGTAGATTCTTCGGCGATCGACAGCGCCCCTGGGAAATAGCTAAAAATGACGTGATTCGCCTGTCGCAGAAAATCTGCCGCCTCGATATTTTCCCGGCCCCCGTACTGGTTGGTCAGCCATTCTCCGGGTTCGCGGCAGTAATCCAAATAAAGCATCGAGGCTACGGCATCTACGCGAATCCCGTCGATGTGGTACTTGTCAAACCAGAACAGAGCGTTTGATACTAGGAAATTCCGCACTTCGTTGCGGCCGTAGTTGAATACTAGGGTTCCCCACTCTTTGTGTTCGCCCTTGCGGGAGTCGGCGTGTTCGTACAAATGAGTTCCGTCAAAGAAAGCCAAGCCGTGACCGTCTTTGGGGAAATGTCCCGGTACCCAGTCCACCAGTACGCCAATGCCGTTGGCGTGGCACTGGTCAACAAAATACATGAAATCTTCAGGTTTGCCGTAGCGGGAAGTTGGGGCAAAATAGCCGGTGACTTGATAGCCCCAAGAACCGTCGAAAGGATGTTCGGCGATGGGCAGCATTTCGATGTGAGTGAATCCCAAATCTTTGACGTAGGGTATCAGCCGATCGGCTAATTCCCGGTAAGTCAGAAAGCGGGCCCCTGGATTGAGTTCCGAAACCTGCACGGGGGGTTCTATTTCCCCATTTGGCAGCACGGCGGGTTCGTCAGTAGCGGCGTGCAGCCAAGAACCGATGTGGCATTCGTAAACCGAAATCGGCTGCGTCAGTGGGTCTGTGTGCCGCCGCTTTTCGATCCAAGCGCTGTCGTGCCAAGTGTAGGTGTCTAAGTCGGTGACAATTGATGCTGTTTTAGGCCGCACTTCTTGCTGGAAACCGTAAGGATCGGACTTTTCGTAGGGATGTCCGTCTTGGTTTTTCACTTCGTATTTGTAGGAAGTTCCCACGGACAGTCCCGGAATAAATAATTCCCAGATGCCATTTTGCGATTTCCGCATTTGATGTTTGCGGCCGTCCCAATAGTTGAAATCTCCTAAAACAGAGACATTGCGAGCATTCGGAGCCCAAACGGCAAAATATACTCCTGTGATGCCACCTACCTCGGTGAGGTGCGCCCCGAGTTTTTCATAAATGCGGTGGTGATTGCCTTCTGAGAATAGATGCTGGTCGAATTCTGTGAGTTTGGGCGATCGAAAGGCGTAGGGATCGTAGATGAAGCGCTCGTGTTCCCCTTCTTTGACCCGCAATTGATAGTTTGCTAGTTCTGGGGTGTCGATCGTACATTCAAAAAAGTGAGGGTGATGCTCTGATTTCATCGGGTATTCGGCCCGGGCCTCCGGCACAACTACGGATACTGCATCCGCATTCGGCAGATAAGCTCGGACGACCCAGACTTTTTTGCCATTTTCTTCGATCGCGTGAGGGCCTAGCACTTCAAATGGATCGTGGTGCTGATTCCAAACAATGCGGTCAATCTGTTCAAAGGGGACGGTCGCGGGCATAAAACTACTTACCTCAATCTTTTAACTAAATGGCTTTCAAAACCTAGAGCGGCGCTGCACTTTACATTTCGATACATTTTTGATCGCTGATCCTACCACTGATTAGCACGATCTTGCCTGCTGCAGATCCAGCGCGCGCCCTTGCACGCACAGCAGGCTGTTGCCTTGCCGGCGGCGGAGCTGGAGTTTGACTGCTAACATCTAAGTATAGAAATATTAAAACAAATTGAAAAATTTATATTTTTTCCCAACTACGATTGACTTTTTACTTAATATGTGATACTAAATTTTTTCCAACTATTGTCGATTTGCCACTGCAGGATGGTCAACCCTCTAAGTGTTGGGCAGGAGTTAATAGTTTACCTGGAATCTTTATACAGGGACGATCCCCCGATCGGTAGACTTTCACCTCCCGGAGGCTGGGTTTGCCCACAAAGCCCATGACTTTGGGCAATACGCTCAAACAGCAAAGGATGCTTAACTCGATATTGAAGAATCAAAGCTAAAGGACTCAGCATGGCGACAGCAGCAAGGAATATCTGCGATGCTTAAGGCATCGCCTACCAAACTAGACCATCCTACCAGCGACGGTGCAATAGGTTTAAAGCAGCACTGAGGCGCAACAGGAGCGAGTTTTGCTGAGGCAGGGTTAATACCGAACTGAAGCTGCGCCAATTGAATCACTAAACTGGCTCAAAACAAACGGGTCGATTTGCTTGCCCGCACCGGGGCGAAACTCGTAATCAACAAATCGAGTAGCCATGCCGATGCTGTCTTCGAGCCAGTCTTACAGCATCCAAGCCTCAGCTTGCTTTTTTCTCGTCTGTGGGAACAGCGGCGGGGAAGGAAAGCGAGACTCGATCGAGTGCCAAACAAATTTGCGTCGAGTCTGCGATCGCCTGCGGTTGACCTTTGATTTGAGCCATCAGCACTGGCACTGTTCTCAAACCTCCTGTCAAATTTTCAACTTGAAAGGGAATGCCATTGTAACCCAGCGAATCAGCGGACTTTACGGCACTAAGGCGATGTACTGAACTTTAGTAAAAGCATCAGACCACAACTAACACCCAAATAGAGACCTAGACCGAGGAGATGAAAAAATGCGAGGAGCGAACGATTTTTCACCTGGAGGCTAGGCTCGTTGGGCAAACACTATCGGATCGCCCTAGTTAGGGAGTCTTTTTAGGAGCAGGGGTAGTAGTGGCACCAGCCCCTGGAGTAGCCTTCGGAGTTTCCTTAACTGCTGGAGAAGCAGCAGGAGGAGTAGTAGTAGTGCTGCCCGGAGTAGGGGTAGTGGGGCTGGTGGTCTCACCGCCGCAGGCGCCGAGGGCTACTGCCAAGCCCACTACCAAAGTCAAACGAATTAATCCCTTGTTCATAAAAACTCCTTAACATTGAAAACCCATCGCAAGGAAGGGAATAGTTTACTTGAGAAACAATGCTGGCACGAATAGCTCAACGATTCGCTCGTTGATTACAATACTGCATTTATTCATAAATTTCACATAGATTATCGCTAACCAGCAAAGATTTCTTTTTTTTGGCAAATCCTGAAGTCAAAGAGACCGGTGGTAGGATGGGTTGGTTGGCTTGTGAGGTATCTTTGGTAAGGATAACCGATCGAACGCAGATGGCCACCACTGGCGATCTGGGAGACAAAAAACTCTTAACCTCAATCAAGCTGAAGCTACCCCACTTTACGTATTGGTGAACTCTATGACCGCTGCTATCAGATCCCCGGATTCTCCCCGCTCCCGATCGACCCGCAAGCCCGCTGCTGGTCCAGCCAAAAGCAAAGTTACTTCTATTGCCCGGGCTAGGCGGGCGAAGACAGGACCGGTATTGCCCAACTACTCGCCAGCCGACGAACAGACTCAGGCTCGGTCCTCGGCATCGGTGATTAAAGTCCTGCCCGATCGCCAGCAGCAGCCAGTGTGGTTGCGATCGCTCCTGCAGGCACAGCGCGCCTCCTCAGTGGCAGCACTTATGCTTTTGGGCGGTGCTCTGAGTCTCTACGGCTTGACAGTTTACGGCGAGCAGCGCTGGAGCCAGGAGTATCAAAAGCTGGAAACTCTGCGCCTCCGGGAACAGCAATTGAGTGCTTCTAGCGAAGTCTTGAAACACCAACTTGCTAAAGAAGCCCAAAATCCCGAAACCGGTTTGGCTCCGCAGAATCCTGGGGACACGATTTTCTTGCAGCCGGCCCCTGAAACCCGATCGCCCCTTGCGACACCAAATTCTGAGCCCGCTCTCAAGAATCGATCCGGTGTGGAAACACCGCTGGGCTATTAAACCTGTGTCAAAGCGTAGAGCGCCCGAGGACCTGAGTGTCCGAGGGCCTGAAAATTCGAGGATCTAATTTCCCTTTTGACTTTTTTGCAAGTCGCGATCGATTTTCTGCTTTCAACCGGAAGTTACAGATTAAAAATAATAAGACCCCTTAAAAAAACAGAATCCAACTGTAGGTGTGAGCCCAACCCTGCTCATTCCCAAGTTGTAAATTTTATCTTTTAAGATTTAAGTTATAAATTATAAATTCTAAAACGCTCTAACTTGCTATTGAATTTTTAATGCCATGAGCTACGACCCCCGTTTTGACCGCTACAGATCGCCGAATTTCAAACGCACAAAACAGGCGGGCGATTCCCTACGGGATAGCTTCGCGGCGCGTACTGGGTGGCAAAAACCAGCAAAACCTAGATCTTCGGGCAGTTTCGGCCGATCGGCACAACAGACGGCTGCATCTTGGGGGCGGCCGGTGGAGCGTTTAAAGCGCAGCAAATTCCGTTTGTGGGCGGTGTGGGCGGTGTTGATTCTGGGGGGGCTGGGGCTGGCTGTGAATTTGTTTTATTTGCAGGTGACGCGAGCTCCGGCGCTGCGTAAACAGGCCGAGCAGCAGCAAACTCTCAAAACGAAGCCGTTTGTACCGAGACGCCCGATAGTTGACCGCGCGGGGAATGTTTTGGCGATCGACAGACAGGTGTACACGCTCTACGCTCACCCGAAGTTGTTTAACCACTCGAAGGCGGAAATAGCTGCTAAATTGGCTCCGATGCTGGCGATCGAACTGAGTCCGGGAACTACCTCGGAAACTGAACTGATACGCAGGTTTAATCTTGCTGAAAGCGGTATTACAATTGCGGAGTCTCTGCCTCAAGAGGTTGCCGATCGTGTCGCTCAGATGCAAATTAAAGAGAGTCTGGTCGATGGCTTGGAGTTGCTGCGGCAGCAGCAGCGTTTTTACCCGCAGCAGGAGTTGGCGGCGGATATCCTCGGTTATGTGGACGGGGAACGGAAGGGACAAGCCGGGGTGGAATACAGCCAGCAGAATTTGTTGGAACGATCGATGCCGTCGATTCAGTTTAGCAGGTCGAGCAATGGGAATTGGGTGCCCGATCGGCTGACGGCGGGATTTGTGCAGCTTGATGACTTGAAATTGCAATTGACGATCGACACTCGCTTGCAGCGGGCTGCACGAATTGCGCTTAAGGAAAAAATGAAGCAACACGATGCGAAGCGGGGCACGGTGATTGTGATGGATGCCAGTAACGGGGAATTGCTGTCAGTTGTAGCGGAACCTTCTTATGACCCGAATCAATATTTTAATTTCGATTTGTCGCGCTATAAAAATTGGGCTGTAACTGATGTTTATGAGCCTGGTTCGACTTTTAAAGCGATTAATGTGGCGATTGCTCTGGAAGCTGGTGCGGTGAAACCTAATACTGTCTTTAAGGATGAAGGCAGGATTTACATGGATGGCTGGACTATCCAAAATTCCGATTACAAATTCGTAGGCGCTCGCGGTCCTTCGACTGTTACTGAGATTTTGAAACATTCTAGCAATGTGGGGATGGTGCACGTAATGAGAAGTATGAAAGCTTCTCTTTACTATCAAGCTTTAGAAAAACTCGGACTCGGACAAACGGCAGGGAGTGATTTGCCTTTTGAAGTAACCAGTCAGCTTAAAAATCGAGAGCAATTTATTAACTCTCCGGTGGAAGTTGCTACTACGGCTTTTGGGCAAGGTTTTTCGATTACTCCGATGCAGTTGGTGCAGCTTAACGGCGCTTTGGCTAACGGTGGCAAGTTGGTGACTCCTCACGTTGTGCGGGGACTTTTTGATAGGGACGGTGAAGCTTATTGGAAGCTTCCGAGGCCGGTTCCGAAGCAAGTTTTTTCGCCGGAAACTACTAAGCAGGTGTTAGAAATGATGGAAACTGTGGTTGATGGTGGTACGGGGAAAGCTGCACAAATTCCTGGGTATCGGATTGCTGGAAAAACGGGTACGGCTCAAAAAGCTAAGGCTGGTGGGGGTTATTCTGACAAGGCTATTATTACTAGCTTTGTGGGGATCATGCCTGTGGAGGCACCTCGGTATGTGGTTTTGGCGGTGATTGATGAGCCGAAGGACGGTTCGGGGGGTACGGTGGCGGCGCCGATTGTGGAGTCGGTGATGGAGGCGCTGATTTCTATTGAGAAGATTGCGCCGAGTAAGAAGTAGTTGATTATATCTGAGATGCGGCGTCAGGAATTGACATCGAATATAACGCTCGACAACAAGGCTATTGAGGAGACGGCAATGCCGTTTTCCTGCCCCAAAATAGTTGAATGCGCGATCGGATATAACGATCGACAACAGGGATATGAAGGACGCGGCAATGCTCCAAAATAATCGTAGCTTGCCGGGTTCCGGGCGATCGGGCGATCGGATGTAACAATCGCCCAATTTGTAGGGAAACATCACTTCCGTGTCCTGATTTCCGGTAATATGGTTTTCCCGGACGCACGCTACCTCAGTGACTCAGTAACAATATCTTTTGTCTTGAGCTTTGGGTTGTCTTTGGGAGATGCGTTTATGTCCTAGGAGAGTGGAAATGATGATGCAGCGTTGGCTGTTTCTTAAGTTGGGATGATATAGCGTTAGGGTTCCTTTGGCTCTTATACTCGTTAGGGTGCAGTCATGGTCGCTTCGAGATACGGGGCAACCTCGATGGTTGAACATGACTCGCCGGATTGTGCCATTGGTTTTTTGCTCGTTGTTTTCATTTACTTGGAGCACTGTTGTTTCATCTGTATCTATTTTAATTTGCGGTTCTAGGTTTATCCATTGACTGGCCGGTACTTGAGCTGGGGAAATGTCGGCTGGGTGAACGGCTATTTGTACATTTTCTCCTACTTCTTTGAAGCTGGCTTGCCATGAAACTTTGGATCGTTTGGCGTTGCTGTGGGCAAGTTCCATTGCCCAGTAAGCTCGATCGAGCGATGCCTTTAAACGGTGGTTGTTGATGAACATTAGCCAAGAGGGGGCGACGATCGCACTAAATATTCCTATGATTAAAATAATTATCAATAGCTCTATCATTGTAAAACCTGCGGCAGGTGTAGTGGCTCTGCCTTTGAGCGTTTTATTTATTGACACGTAGATGCACTCCCTGATATTTAGCTGGCCAAAAAAACAGCTAGGAGGAGCTATTTTTTATTGGCTATATTTTAACTTTTGGTTTGGGGAGTGTATAGATCGGTATTTACTGAAAATTTATGCACATTTAAAAAAGCGGGTGAGGACACGGTAGTCAGGAAACGGTAGTGCGATTTCCCTACAGCAGTTTTGCCGATCGCCCGATCGCACCAGAGCGCGAAGGTATGTAGAGAGCATCTCAATGAAAGCAGCCAAGCTAGAAGTTGGAGTTTTGAGGCAGGAGGCATAAGACAGGAGGCAGAAGGAAAGGCTCTCCTGAGTTTATGGCGTAAAATATAGAAATCAATACAGGTAGAGCGATTAATTTTCATTTAAACTATCTATTAGACTTGCCTGGAGTCAAGGTGGAAACTTATACTCAATTTGAGGGACAAATTTAGTTTCGACTGAGTGTTTTAGCGTCAAGAAGAGTTGGTTTTCACTGTGAGAATTATACAGAAGAACTCCATCAGAATCTTGCGGAGTTATGGGCGATCGCGCGATCGGATGTAACGATCGCCCGGGCCGGTTAATAGTAGGGAAACGGCACAGGGGTTTCCTAATTTAGGGTAACGGGTAAAATCAACCGGATCGGATGTAACGATCGCCCAATTTGTAGGGAAACGGCAGTGCCGCGCCCTGATTTCGGGTCATATCGTTTTCCCTGACGCACGCTACATCAGTGACTGTGTGGTTTTTGATGCGGGCGATCGCTCCTCCGGCACTAAATATGACTGTACCTAACGGTAAATTGTTATTAGCAAGGGGGCGTTTTTTATTGGAAGACCAGCGACAATTACTATTAAAATATCAAATGGATTCAATTTTTATAAAAAAAAGCGACGGCGGTGCTAATTATGCTAAAATTGCTACTGCTAGGGAACTGGAAATTCCGGTTGTGATAGTGCAGCGGCTGCAGATTCCCTATGCTGAGCAGGGTGCTGATGTGGAAGGGACGATCGCTTGGTTAATTAAGCAGTTATTAGTTATTAGTTATTAGTTAAATCCTTGGGGTGATCGGAATGTGCCAGCTCGCCTCCACTGAGGCTGTAGCAGCCAGACTGTAAGAATTGCTCTCCCCCTTAGTCTATAACCACTTAGACTACTATCAGCAGTTAGGTTTAAGATCGCTAATTTGACGGGGTGACAGCGCCTCTATCTTTTTGAGAGCGATCAATTAAAACTTTTTTCAATGCAAGGCTTTCCGGTTGCTGGTCACTGCCTCAGTAAAATTATTCTAATACCCATACTAAATAAGGAGACTCAAATATATGCAATACAAAAACGGTATGCCAATTGCCATTATTGGCGCGGGAATATCAGGCATTACGACAGCCCATATTCTCAAGAAAAATGGTTTCGCAGCAGTTGTTTTCGAGAAATCCGAAAAGATTGGCGGAGTATGGGCACTTGCATACCCAAACGTACACCTGCAAAATATCAGGGAACAGTATCATTTATCTGATTTTCCCTGGCCATTCACCCCGGATTTACATCCCACCGGAGAACAAATCATGAATTATTTGGAGCAAGCGGTCAACCATTTAAATCTTGATGTGCGGTTAAATCATGAAGTTATGGAACTCAAAGAAACAGAAGATGGCTGGCTATTAAAATATAAAAACCAGGATGGCGTTCACGAAGAATTATTTGGATACGTCGTTATCTCAGTTGGGCAATATACAGAAGGAAAGTATCAACCTGAATTTCCAGGTATAGAAGATTTCGGCGGAAAAATCATCACTGAACGAGATGTCCACACGCTTGATATATTCGACAATCAACGAGTTGTAATCGTTGGCTTCGGAAAAAGCGCTTTAGACATGGCGACTTTCGCAGCCAAACAAGGCGCACAAGTAAATCATGTATTTCGTACACCGCGCTGGCTTGTGCCAGAACGAATTTTGGGCGTACATTTTACCTACGCATTATTCAGCCGTTTTGGAACAGTGATGATGACAAGTTGGGCACATCCAACCGCCATTGAACGTTTCCTGCACAATCGCCTTGGTTTCATTGTTTCAGCTTTTTGGGATTTGATTGCATCCATCTTCCGCTTTCAAGTTCAGCGAAATGTTTCTGGAAAAGATCGAGAGGCCCAGCGCCGCATCAAAGCTGTACAACCAGATCACAAATTATTGCCTGATTTACGTTCAGCCACAGCGGTTGCGCCTGAAAATTACTATCCGTTTATTGCAGAAGGAAAAATCTCGCCCCACCGTACAGAATTATCGGGTTTTTCGCGAGAATCAGTAAAGTTGAAAAATGGTTGCGAGATTCCATGCGATTTAGTCGTTCTATCTTTGGGTTCGCAAACGCCGGTTTTTCCATTTTTGCCTAATAAATATAGAAAAATGTTGGAAAGCGAATCCGATGGCGTGCAGTTATATCGTCACTTGCTTCATCCTCGCATTCCTGGCATTGCCTTTGCCGGGTTCAATCATGGATATATGCACGTGCCAGCAGTCGAAATTGCCACACAATGGCTATGTGCTTACTTGCGTGGTGAACTTGAGTTACCTTCCTGCGAAAATATGGAAAAAAGTATTGAATATATCCGCGAGTGGAAACGCGCAAATATTCAATTTGAACCTTCGCGATCCTGTGCGATCAATACTCGCTTTCAACAATATATTGACATCATGCTTAAAGATATGGGTGTTTCTCCTTATCGAAAACTGCCTAATATTTTCGCTGAGATATTTGGCAGATATCAACCCTCAGATTATGTTGGGGTGTCGGAAGAATATAATCACAAAAAGAAAACTCGCTCTACTCCATTACATCCTCTTCCTTTGGATACATGATTGCTTCCAAAGCTTATCAGGAGTCAATCGATCTCAATTCCGGTGCAACGGAAATTATTGTTGACGGTTAACTGTCAGTCGAAAAACTAAATGATAGTTGAGTATTGACTGTTGATTCGATTTTACAAGGCCGATGCTAGCGGAGGGAGTTGATACGACGCGCTATTCTGCTGCCAATTTCGCACTGATTGCAAAGGATATCCAAGCGTGGGTAAATTTATTGGCTGAAGATTAGGCATGATTGTTCGATCGCCTAAATCTAAGTTTTATACCCAAAATCTGAGTAAAAGCTGGGCATAATTATACCAATTCACTATGAAGATACACTAAATGAGGCTGATGTCTTCCTGGTTGGAACTATATCCTTAGCGTTATATTAAATGCAGCTTCAGAGTGAATTGGTATTACTGATGGACAAATGGTTCCCTAGCTTAAGTTGTTATCTTAGCAATGGGCACTGCCTGGGAATACAAATCCCTCTGCTAGGCTTCCAATTCCAATAACTCATGCCCCATTCCCAATTTTCACTGCCAAATTATTTGGATTTTTTCGGACTATTCAAAGAGTTAAGATGATTGTTCATATCCTGCAAATATTTTGATAAAACAGGATACTGTGAAGTTGCTAGCAGTGCATCTTTTTTCTGACTGACAGTTGTTTTTAAGGGCAAAACGCGATAGTTCGTTTTATTGTTTTGAGTATAGCGGTGAACCCAAGTTGGAATGGTTTGAATGCTGGTAATTTCTGTGCTTTTTTCGGGAAAAGTTTTGCGAATATTTACTTGCAAAATTACGCCTAAATCGGTATATTTTTTATTCTGACCGGAAATAAAGTTTCCCATTGAATAAATTGCTACAGCTTTGCGGGTTTTGCCATTTTTTCCGGGAAAGTTAAAAATTTTGTAAGGTTGGACGACGTGGGGATGGCTGCCGAGAATGATGTCTGCACCAGCTTTTAATAGGTTTTCCACTAATTGTTTTTGCCGAGTATTTGGCTGTCGCTGATATTCATCGCCAAAATGCAGGGAAATTGCGATAATATCTGCTCCTTGTTTTCGGGCTTTAGCAATGTCTTCGACTATCTTTTTTTGGTCGATTAGGGAAACTAAGTAATCTTTGCCTTTGGGTATGGGAATGCCGTTTGTGCCGTAGGTGTAGGCTAGGATGGCTAGTGAAATGTTGTTTTTGGTGCTGATTAAAGTG
This sequence comes from Microcoleus sp. Pol14D4, assembly GCF_036701245.1. Classification (NCBI taxonomy): domain Bacteria; kingdom Bacillati; phylum Cyanobacteriota; class Cyanophyceae; order Oscillatoriales; family Microcoleaceae; genus Microcoleus; species Microcoleus sp. Pol14D4. The sequence continues at coordinate 40,612 of NZ_JAUBQM010000043.1, read as the reverse complement.
CGTGAAGCCTCGGCGGTAGATGTGGCTGTTCCTGTTGAGGCAATTTTACGATCGCTCAGATTTGCGATCGTCCTAATTACCCCTTTTTCTCCACGGTCTAAAGCATGATTGTTCGCGGTTGTCAAGATATTGAATCCGGCTTTTTTAGCAGCATCTGCTAATTGAGCCGGTGCGTTAAATAGCGGATATCCCGTATATCCGCCCGCATCTTCGCCCGCTAAAGGTGTTTCGAGATTTCCGATGACCCAATCGCCTGTTGATAGGATACTTTTAACTGGTGCGAAGAAAGTCTCAAAATTGTATGTTTTCTTTTTTGCGTCGTAGCCCGATCGCGTTTGGGTACTGTGCATCATGATGTCGCCCACAGCAATTAGTGTTGCTTCTTTAATCTCAGACTTTGGTTTGGGGGGAACAGGGGTTGCGATTGGCGATCGACTTTCTGTAGGCTGTGTGTTGGTTTGTGGCGTTTGGATATTGCAGCCTGCGATCGAAAGCAGGGCAATTAGCGAGAGCAACCGACGAAAATTCATGATTTCTGAGAGTGATTTGTCGGCTTATATGGTATCATGACCAGGACTTAAGCAAATAACATAAGTCTGTCATTGCGAACGGTAGTGAAGCAATCGCAGCATCTATTTTTTATGGTTCTACGTAAGTCCTGATAACTAAATTAGTTGGAACTAAATAAATGACTAATAAATATCTAATTATTGCCTTGATTGTTTTTGTAGCAATTACGGGTTTTGGGGTTTTAACTTACGCTCAAACTTCTGGAGATAGACCTTTTGAATTTGCCTTGATTGGCGATTTACCCTACAGTGCCGAACAAGAAGCAAAATTTCCGAGTTTAATTGCAGATATCAATCGATCGCCCGCAGCGTTTGTCGTCCACGACGGCGACATTAAAAACGGTTCTAGTGTCTGCGATGATGCAACTTTTGTCAGCCGAAAGCAGTTATTTGACAATTTTGAGATGCCGTTTATTCTTGCCTATGGCGATAATGAATGGACGGATTGCCACCGTTCAAAAAACGGCAGTTACGATCCAGTAGAAAGACTCGCTAAACTGCGGGAAATATTTAGCAACAGTAATCAAAGTTTGGGAAAGCGCACCTTAACTCTCACCCGTCAAAGCGAAAACCCGCAGTTTGCTAAATTCCGCGAAAATGTTCGCTGGATTTATCATGGAGTGGTGTTTTTAGTGATTAATATGCCGGGAAGCAACAACAATTTGGGCCGCACTCCCGAAGCAGATGCAGAATATGCCGATCGCAATTGGGCTAACTTAGCCTGGATCGAAGAATGTTTTGCTTTAGCCAAACGCAGCAATAGCAAAGGAATTGTGTTAGTTGCACAGGCAAATCCGGGATTTGAATTCGAGCCGACGGACAAAAGAAGAAGCGGCTACAACGATTTTATCACAACTCTGGAAACAGAAACAGGCAATTTCCCAGGACAGGTTGTATTCGTTCACGGCGATACTCACTATTTCCGCATCGATAAACCTTTACCCTATTTTACCGATGAGACTCAACTACCGAGAATGAAAAATTTTACTAGAGTTGAAACTTTTGGTTCTCCCAACGTGCATTGGTTGCGGGCTTTTTATGACCCCAAAAATCCTAATTTGTTTGAATTTAAACAGCAGATTGCTCCGAAAAATTAGGCGATATAGCACCATTTTAATGCAAGATAAATATTTTTTTTGCTTACAATGAAGATAGGTAGAATCGAGGAATTTATTTATGACAATCGCAACTGGGCGCCTCACCCTTGAAGAATTTATGAAGCTGCCAGAAACCAAACCTGCCAGCGAATACATTGAGGGGGAGATTATCCAAAAACCTATGCCGAAAACTAAACATTCTCGTCTCCAGGGGCGATTCCTGAGTGTCATTAATGAAGTAGTAGAGGAACCCAAGATAGCTTATGCTTTTCCAGAGTTGCGGTGTACGTTTGGCGGTAGATCGATTGTTCCAGATATTGCGGTACTATTGTGGGAACAGATTCAATTTGATGACAGCGGTGAACCATTGGATGATGTGCTAATTGCACCGTATTGGGCGATCGAAATCCTGTCGCCCCAACAAAGCTCAAATCGCGTAACTAGAAAAATTATTCACTGTCTTCAACATAATTGTCAGTTGGGGTGGCTAATCGATCCAGACGATAGATCGATTTTAGCGTTTTTGCCCAACCAACAACCGCAATTCTGCGAAGGTAGCGATGTCCTTCCTGTGCCCGAAATGATTCCCCTGAATATCACCGCTGAACAGATGTTTAGCTGGTTGAGAATGCAACAATGAATTAGGGCGATCGTCTTTTTTGTACCACTTTAAAAAATCTCCCGGTGTGGTTTGTAGTGAAAACTTTAGCTTTTATCTCAACTAAGGACTGAAATCCTTACTACAAACCAAATTCCCTATTGCCGCCACCTGTCAAATTGGTCTTCGGAACAGCCATTAATAAATTGATTGCTTACCCAACCGTCAAGGATTGTCAAAGTTTCATTAGGAGGATTACCCGAAAATCTGGCCGCAATTTTCACCCAATTACCTTGTCTGCTGACAGCCCTAACTCCGTCTCCTCTTTTCAATTTAGCAACAACCGCGTACTTAGTGCCTGGGCCTTTGCGAATATTAACCGCGCCACCTTCACCTGTAATAAACGAGCATTGAGTTTGCTTTTTTAAAGCTTCTGCTTTTGCGGGAGCAAGACTTTGCTGCTTGCCGAAAACAGGAAAGCTGTAAAGTGAGAAGCTAAAACTTGCAACGACGGCTGCAATAAAAAAGGCTTTTGATTGAGTAAAAATTAGCATTATTTCATTTCCTGGGATGGGCTGAACTGAAGTCCCGATTATATTTTTTTGAGAATGACTTCAGTCCTTACTACTAACTATTATTTGACCGAGGCAAACCATTCGGTAACACCTTGGGCGATCGCCTCAGCTAACTTCTTCTGTTCTGTCGGATTCACAATCCATTCAAACTCTTCGGGATTGATCAGAAATCCCAATTCCATTAAAACAGATGGAGTAACGGCAGGACGGGTCATGGCTAAGTTGTTCCAGAATACACCATAGCTCGGACGGTTCAACTTGGCAACTAAATAATTGTGCAAAAACATTGCCAAACTGTGCGCTTGCGGGTGAAACCAGAAAGCTGCGACGCCTTTAGTCTTAATGGCATCGCCGTTATCCGGCAAAGCATTGTAGTGAATTGAAATTGCGATCGCAGGTTCTTCTTTTTGAATCCTTTCCACCCTCGGCGGCAAATCCAAATCGACATCTTCTACCCGCGTCATTACCACATTCGCGCCCCGATTTACCAATTCCTGTTGCACCAATTTCGACACTGTTAAAGCTACTGTTTTTTCCCTAATTCCCACTGGACTGACAGCACCTCCATCCTCCGGCCCGCCGTGTCCCGGATCGATGAGAATTTTAATTCCCGATAATGGTTTTGCTTGCGAATTGGGCATCATGCTTGTATTCGCAGGCGGGTGTTTTAAAGACAGCACTAAAGTTGTGCCGTCGTATCTCAACTTGTAGCCCCACTGCTGGGCAGATTTGAGATTAAAAGTGTATTGTACTTGCAGCGGCGAGATTTGTTGCCATTCCAAACGTGAAATTACCGGGTCATCAGTGACACGAATAATGTCAGTTTGAGCGGTGGTATTGTACAGGGTTAAAGTGAAGGTGCGTTCGGCTTCCTGCACTGTGACTGGGACAGGTGTTTCTAAGGGGAATAACACCTCTGTCCAGCCGGAAACTTGACGCGAACTGGCGCTGCGAATAATCGATCGCGGAGGCACTGAATCCTGGACAATTCGCACTTCCGATGCTTTAATCCAAGCACCGTAATCGAGTCGAATCCATTCTCCCTCGCGCCCGATAATTGTTGCTCGCGTTCCCTTCGGCAGCGGTGTCATCCGAGAAAAATCTGTACTCGCCCCGGTTCGGGCAACACCAGGATCTGCTGTTACTTCGGCTATTTCTAAGTCAGCCGGAGACAGAATAGAAATCTTGCCAGTACCTTGTTGGCTGATAGTTTGATCGTTCATTGTTAGCTCAAATACAGGCACTCCTAAATCAACTTTTTCAGCCTTTAGTAGGGAAGATTTAGACTCATTGCTCCCCGTTGCCAAGGGTGGGGTGGGGGGAGTTTTAGCACAGCCTTGATACTGTTGGCTGCCACCTTTTTTGATGGGGGAATTTGCGTCTAAAAGTACAGATGCGTTGTCGGGTAATTCGACTTGCGATCGCGCTTTTAAAGGAATAGTAACGCCCGCCAATTTTACTGAAACTTGAGCATTCGCAGGTGCGATCGCCCCAAAGCAAATATATTCCCCCGGCAAACTCGCGACATCGACTTTCGGCGTCAGGGAATCTTTAGCAAAAGCCAATCCTACAGGGGCTTCCGGCTGATTCGACTCGCGCGTCACCTTAATTTTGACTTCCTGATTTTCGTAACGCAAGGTAAAGATATTTTCGCCGAGTTGCAGCGGAAAAGTCGGGGCGAAATGCCCGGATGCGGTGCGCGAAATTTGGTTGCCATTTACCAACACTTGTCCCGGTGCGGGCGCTGTACCGATTAAAAAAATGCGATCGGCTGTAGTTTTGTGGTTAGCGGGAGGATAAGCGAGAAACAAAGGTTGAGCCGCGACAGCTACAGAGGCGATCGCCATTATTAGCCCAAACACACATAATGCTAAAAATTTTCTCATTCTATATTGCAACTAATTGAGAGTCTGTTGATTATTTATACTAGAACTTGCCCTCCGAAACAGGATTTCAGAGGATTAGTCGTAAGTCTTATTTACTAGACAGAACCCATTTTATCAGGTTTGTAGTTGCAATTGAGCGATCGGCAATATAACTTCCCGCGTCAAACCATTAAGTTTTAATTAATTCAGAGGGCGTTCTCCACAGTTGCTCCAACCGATTCGCCGGCATCGTCAAATACAAAACATCCCCCGTACTCAAACAACAATTCAGTAAATCCCAGCCGTGGAGAGTTTGACACTTAGTTTCCGCATAAAGAGGCACAAAATCAGCAGACATAGCAGCATCTTGAATGCGGTAGCCACAGAAAGGATGGTTTGGCGTAATCAATGTGGCCAAGCAAACCCAGAGACTATCAGCAGTCATCCCGTTGCCCAAAATTCTGCCTCCAATTGCCGCAGCCGCGAAAGCAGGAGCCGCCAATTCCGTCGGGTTCAAAACTCCTTCAAACTCAAAAACTTGCTGCACCATCAAAGCAAAATGTGGATCTTGGTTGCGGACAATAACTGATAGTTTTGGTGCCAATCCTTTAGCACTCAAGGCAATTTCGACATTAGACATATCGCTGCTAGTTACCGCCAAAAGTGCTGCCGCTTGCTTAACATTAGCAGCTTCCAGAGTTGCGGGCAAACTGGCACTTCCCTGAATGACCGGAATTTTCATTGAGCGAGCCGTGTTCAGAAAGCGGCAGTTCGGGTCTTGCTCGATCGCCACAATATCGTAACCGTTAGTGTGCAGTTCTTTAGCAATTTGGATACCTATTCCTCCGAGTCCGCAGATAATGTAATGATTGCGCTGCGGAACTCGCGCTACATCCCAATATTCGGTAAAGCGAGTTCCCAATACATAATCGTTGAGCAGTGCGTAGCAGATGCCGACGATGCCGGCTCCAACTAACATCATGACAACTGTAAATAGTTTAATGCTTTCAGGAGCTTGTTCGGCCACTTTTTCATAGCCTCCGGCTCCGGTAATCATCCCTACTGAAAAATAGAGAGAATCGACAATTGAGATATTATCCTCAACACAAATATAGGTAGCAGTAGCAACGGCAATCATTGCCAGCAGCGTCAGTACAACGATTACTGCTGCTTGGCTGTGCTGCTGAAATCGGCGCAGGTTAGTTAATGTTTTGAGCAGTTTTTGAGTTAAAGTTTTTTGGGGGCTACGCACAGTCGGCTGAGTGGCAACAATTAGCCGATCGCCCTGCTGACACTGCCGATCGGCAAGCACCGCCGATACTAAATCAGTTTTGTTAGCAGCCGGCAGATAATAAATTAACATTCGCGATCGATCGTCCCACAAATCGCTGAGTTTGCGATTTTTCCAAGGATGTGTTTCATCGATATATTCTTCGTGAATCGGCCAAGTGCGATCGAACAAACGCAACTGTCCGATCGCCTGATTTCCGAGAGCCGCAAAGGCAAACACCGGAGCCGCCAACGATGAAACGCTCATGGAAGTGTGATCGGGCAAAGTGTGGTCAATCCTGTCGCCCAAGCTAGTATTGAACAATCTGTTAATGATGCGAATCTGAGGATTGAGAATCCTCGCTTGCATCAAAATTGCCAAATTTACAGCATCATCGTCTGCTGCAATTACTAAAGTGTGAGCGTTTTGAATGCCCGCAGCCAACAAGGTAGAAGCTGCTTGCAAATTACCGACAACCACATCAGAAGTTTCGCCGCGAATTGGGCGATCGCTAATACCAACAACAATCGCTCCTTGCTGTCTCAACAAACAAAAAATCTTGTGTCCCGTGTGGCCCAACCCGCAAACAATGATTCGAGGTTTCATAAAAATTTATTTGCCAGCCAATTTCGGAGCTGTCCTTGTAGTTTTACTTACCATTGTTGACTCTCCTGGCTTTGCAGAATGTAGCTAAAAAGACTATCTAGGAAACTTGTGCCACAGTCTCGAAGTTTTGTAAACAAAGAAAAAGCTGTGCCGTGTTCCTAAAGCCACGTTCCCAAGTGTTGAAATAAACACACCACACTGCCATGTACCTACAGACATGAGGTGTAACTAACCTGATTTAATATTTGAAAAATATCCGGGTGCGACAGCCAACCAGCGGAACTTGAAGAGGTAGGGACACTGCCCTGTCCCTACAACTATGACTTCCTAAATTTATTTAGCTGCCTTAGCGGCAGGAGTTATTATGAAATTCACTGCACCCTTATTAGCATCCGCTTTAGTTTTCGCCGGTACTGTCGCCTTGGCAAGCCAAGTGCAAGCAGCTCCAGCCAGCAACTCTTTGAATAACACTAAAACAACATTTCAGTGCGTTACTTCCGGTCGCAATTTTGTGACAATTGCGCGGCGCGGAAATGTCACGACAGATCCAATGATTCTTTGGAAATCTACCGAGTTCGGCCGCGAATATACACCTTGGCAGCGCTGTCAAATTGTTTCCAATAGATTGACCAAAGCTGTTGCCCAGAATGGCGGGAGATTGAGTAACTTGCAGTTAACAACAGGAATTGTTAATAACTTGCCCGTAGTTTGTTACGTGAACGGACGGGGGCGCTGCAACTCTCAAAATCTGCTGTTCACCCTAGACAAGCGCAATGCTAAAAATCCCGGTGATGCTTTAACGAGATTGATTAATTTTGCCCAAGACGGCAGCGGGCCAGTTACAACGTTCAGAACAGGAGCTCAATCGTCTGCACCGCAGTTTGTTCCGTTTGGAGATATGGTCGATCGAGCTTTTAATTCTCCAAACAATAAACCGTCAGTTCCTGTAGCAAAACCGCAGGGCGATCGGGGTATTTAATAGCCGCGCCTCTAACTTGCACCTGACAAATTTTGAAACTATTGTGGGGTGGGCATCTAGCCCGCCCTTAAATATTTAGACTAAAAAAACTACACTGTCACCCCTTCAATCTTCTCATCTGTCAACTCGTACAACTCGCGCAACTGCTGCAACTTATCCGCCTCCGGCTGCCAAAAACCCCGCCCGTTAGCCTCCAACATTCGCCCTACAATATTGCGAAAAGCTTCAGGATTAGCCTCCCGCAACTTCCGCGCCATCTCTTCATCCAAAGCATAAGTATCAGCCGCCCGATCGTACACCCAACTATCAGTAAAATCAGCCGTTCCGCCCCAACCAATTAACGCCGTCATCCGCTGCGAAATTTCATAAGCGCCGCCAGAACCTTGATTTGCCATCGCGTTAGCCCACTTAGGATTGAGCAACTTAGTTCGATATTCCAAGCGCAGCAAATCTTCTAAATTGCGCGGAGTGGTATCCTGAGAAAAACTTTCTACAAAACTCGTGTTAACCTTTTTGCCGCGCTGCTTTTCTGCGGCTTTCTTCAAACCGCCAGTATTCGCATAATACTCTTGAATATCAGTCAAACCGTATTCAACAGAATCAATTTCTTGAATTATGCGATCGCACCCTTGCAACAACTGAGTCAAAACCTCCGGCCTCGCTTCCCCCTTATCCTTTCTCCCGTAACTAAAAACATTGCGACTTTCCCAAGTTTTCCCCAACTCATCCCCCGATTCCCAACTGCCATCAACAACCCTATCGTTAACCAAAGAACCAAAATCCCCAGCCGGATTAGAAAACAACCTTGCCGAATAATTCTGCACACCTTGTCCCTGCAAAATTAAAGCGTGTTTGCGAATAAAATTCTCCGATTCCAGTTCATCAGCATCCGCCGCCCGCACGAACAAATCATCCAACAACTCAATAATATTCACAAAGCTATCTCGGAAAATACCCGAAAGATTTCCCAACACATCAATCCGGGGATGACCGACATCAGCTAACGGCTTTAACTCATAGCGAACAATGCGGCCAGTACCTTCTTTAAGAGGTTCAGCCCCCACCAATTCCAGCAGAATTCCAATAGATTCGCCCCGCGTTTTAATCGCATCCAAACCCCACAGCATCACCGCCACAGTCTCAGGATAATTCCCCTGTTCCTCAAGGTGCTTCTCAATAATTTTTCGAGCAATTTCGCGTCCCCTTTCATAAGCCGCCGGAGAAGGCATCCGATAAGGGTCTAAAGCATGAATATTCCGACCAGTTGGCAACACCCCAGCCCCATCCCGCAACAAATCCCCACCCGGTGCAGGCAGAATATATTCCCCATTCAAACCCCGCAAAAGATTAGTTAACTCATCCGAAGTTTGCAACAACAAATCCCGCACCAACAAACCCTCCTCAAAAGCCCCATTCAACCCCTCTTGCTCTTCCTCTCTGCGCCCTCTGCGCCTCTGCGGTTCATTTTCTTCAAAAACCAGTTTTTGCACCTGTTCCTGTGATAACCTGTCCCCAAAATAAGCCTCAAGATAAGATGTCATTTCCTCAGAATTAGGCGGTTCTCCGAGAACGTGCAAACCAGAAGAAAATAAACGACATTCCACCACCTGCAAATACTCGTAAAGCTTCACCAAATAGCGGTTAAAAGCATCAGCACTGAACATTCCCACATTCTCAAAACTAAAAGCAATCCCCAACTTGCGACCCTCATCAAACGGACAATCAGCCTCCAAACCGCTATCTAAAATTTGCTTGCAAATAGCCTCTTTCAGCACATAATTTTTTGCAGTATCTTCTCGATATTCCGCAATCAAATCCCGCAAAGCCATCAATTCCTTGTACAAGCCAGCGCGGCCGTAGGGCGGCACATTGTGAGAAATCAAAACACCGTAACCGCGCCGCTTGGCTAACATCGATTCCGAGGGATTGTTGGCGGCATAGATATAAAGATTAGGCAAACTTCCCAACAGAATATCCGACCAAGAATAGCCAGTATTTCCCAGAGGAGAACCGGGCAACCATTCAACAGTGCCGTGCATTCCGAAGTGAACCACAGCATCAGCTTGCAAATCATTTTGCAGCCACTTGTAAAAAGCAGCGTATTGAGGGTGAGGCGTCAAATCGCGATCGAACATTAAGCGCATCGGATCGCCCGAAATTCCCAGCGGCGGCTGCAAACCTATCCAAACATTCCCCAGTTGAATGCCACCGATGTGGAACTCGTCGCCGTCTGTCTTAATTCCAGTACCCGTTAAAAATCCCCACTGTTTTTCAATACGACTTGTTAACAGATAGCCAAGCCATTTCTCCAGCTTTTTGACATTAACAGTATTGCCAAACCCTTCCCTCCCATCTGCGTTCATCCCCGTTAATCCGCCCCCATCTGCGGTTGCAGCATTATCCGCCTCTTTCACCCTGCGAATTAACTCCTCACCGTCAGCCGGAATTTCTCCAACTGTATAACCTGCCGCTTGAAGTTTGTGCAGGAAATTTAGCAGCGATTTCGGTACATTTAATAAAGCAGCCGTACCCGCCGCCCCGTAACCGGGAGGAAACCCGTAGAGAATAATCGCAATTTTCCTTTCAGATGGCGGAGTTCGACCGAGTTTCACCCAATTGTTAATTCTACTTGTCAGGCGTTTCGCGCGATCGGGCACCAGATAAATATCCTCACCCACCAAACCGCCCAGGGGAACAGGATCGATCGCGCCATCCAACTCAGGCAAAGCATACAATACCACACTTTGCAAACCCCCAATCCCCTGACGAGTCCAAGAATGGATATCCTGAATCAGCAGAGGTGCGGACACAAAATAAGGTACATTTTTAGCAGTTAAAATGCGCTTAGCAACTTCCACCTGCCTTCCGCCCTCCATCGAACCAGCAGGCCCGCCAACCAGCGGAAAGCCAATAGTAGAAACAATAGCATCAACTTCCACAGCATCTTTAGAAAGCGAAAGAGTTTCAATATTGCCTTGTTTTCGCCGCGCAGTTTCATCAGCAGTCGTCATCCAATCCCGCACCGCCACATGGCCTTCAACGCCATTGATAAAAATCGGCAAAGGCACAATTCCTGCATCTTCAAAATAGCGGATTAATTGAGGAATATAAGGCTGCTTGGTGATAACGTGCTTGCGGTAAAGCAAAAGGCCCACAACAGGGGATTTTACTTGATATGAATTTTGGAACGAATTGGTTCCAAATTTTGTGGAACGGGCATCTTGCCCGTCCCTAGCACTTTGATTACCGAGATACCAATCCAAATATTGCCGAGGCGATTCAAAATAACCGTTATAATCGGGATGCAATAAACCCATATTGGGAGTTTCCACAGGAGGCGGAATTTCTGCAACTTTCAGTCCCAAATACTTTTCGGCAATAATCCAAAACATCGACACAACATTATCCGCACCGCCCGCATTCCAGTAACCGTAAATAATCAGCCAGTTTCGCAAATCCTGCACTTTTTGCACTGGCACGTATTTCAATAACTTCGGCCCCACCTTCAAAAAGCTGATATAACCAGCCAGCTTATCTTCTTCTCGTCCATTGCTGAACTTATCCAGAATAAACTTAACAGGCTTCGGCATTCCCTTCGGTTTGTCGCCAATTTTAAAAGCGCCGATTTGAGTAAGACTCATCAATTCCAAAGCCGACTCAAAAACCAGGCGAATCGGAATATTCTGCACCCTTTCCCGCAGCCACATTACCGCATCGTAATCAAACAGCAAACTCCCGAAAAACACATCAGCATTAGAGAGGGCGACTGCTACAGCGTCGGGTTCGTCTGCAAGGGCGCGATCGCTAAAAACCCGTACTTCCAATCCCTGGCACCCAGAAACAGCCAACTCGGCAGCTTTGCGGTACAAATCAGCATTAAAAGATTCAAACCCTGCAATTAAGACAATGCGTTTCACAGCCAAACCTCGAAATATTTGCTTCTTTTAATGATAAACTAATCGCAGAAATGCACAGGCATCTTGCCTGTGCCACTGACAGACAGAACAAAAAAGATAAACTTCTGCTTTCTCTTACTTCGCGCCTTCGCGGTTCATCAACTATGTCTTATTAAAGTAAGCACCGATTAAAATAATCAAACAAATCCAAACACAGCCATATTTACAACCGTGAATCGAGTTCCTCCCGCAATTGTTATCTTAGGTCAAAACAGCCTGCCGATCGCCAAAAAAATCTCCGCACATTTCCCCGGTTCCCAGATTTACGGTTTAATCGATCGCACTTCCGACACAGACATCAGCTTTAGCAACTTCGGCGAAACATTGCGGGAATTATTTGCAACAGAAACCCCAATTATCGCCATCTGCGCCGCCGGAATAATCATCCGTACCCTCGCCCCGCTGCTGTCAGACAAACGCGCCGAACCGCCAGTTTTAGCCGTCGCAGAAGACGGAAGCGCCGTAGTACCTCTGCTGGGCGGTTTGCACGGCGTTAATGATTTGGCCAGAGAGATTGCAGCAGCCCTCGGCGTACAGCCTGCAATTACCACCACCGGAGATATCCGCTTTCGCACCGCGCTGCTGAGTCCTCCCCAAGGCTATTCTTTGGCGAATCCAGAGGACGCGAAAACTTTTATTTCAAATTTGCTCGCTGGGGCAAAAGTACGCCTAGAAGGCGCTGCAAGCTGGCTTTCCGAGAGCAATTTGCCGATCGCCCCCGATGCCCGATCGACCATCCGCGTCACCGAAAAAGCAGTTTTGCCTGCGCCAGATTGTTTGGTTTACCATCCGAAAATTGCGGCAGTTGCCCTCGCGAACCTATCGAATATTCAGCCAGAAATAGCCGTGTCTTGCGTGCGGGAATTACTGGCAAAAACAAATTTAGCTGCCGCTGCAATTGCTGGATTTTTTGCCTTAAAAGATGAGATGGGAAATCCGGCATTAGAAGCAGTTGCAGAAAAATTTCAAGTTCCCGTCCGTTTTTTCAATCTCTCGGAACTTGTCGAATTAGACTCAATTGAATTCATCGAAAATCAGGCCGCACAAATTGCCCTGACAGCAGCCGGTGCAAACAGTCAGTTAATCGAATGCGATCGCACTTTAGCCCTGAATTGCGCGATCGCCCTAGCCGCCCAACCCTTTGATGCTAGGGCGATCGGAGTTAGCCGCGGCAAACTGGCGATCGTCGGTACGGGCCCAGGCGGCGCGCCCTGGATGTCACCGGAAGTTAAAGAAATTCTGCGCGAAGCCACGGATTGGGTGGGTTACAAGTTCTATCTCGACTTAGCCGGAACCCTGCGGTTCGGACAAAAACGGCACGATTCCGACAACCGCGAAGAGATCGATCGCGCCCGTTTTGCCCTAGATTTAGCAGCATCAGGAAAATCTGTCGCCGTCGTTTCGTCGGGAGATCCGGGTATTTTTGCGATGGCTGCAGCGGTGTTTGAGGCGATCGACTTTGATGCCAAACCCGAATGGCAAGGCATAGATATTCGAGTTGCACCGGGCATTTCAGCCATGCAGGCCGCCGCTGCTGCGATCGGAGCACCCCTCGGACACGATTTTTGCGTGATTTCCCTTTCGGATATTCTCAAGCCTTGGGAGGTCATAGAACAGCGGATTTCGGCCGCTGCGATCGCAGATTTGGCGATCGCATTTTACAATCCGATCTCGAAACAGCGGATTTGGCAACTCTCCAGGGCGATCGAGATTTTGTTGCAAAGTCGCGATGCTAAAACCCCCGTCGTACTAGGGCGAAACCTCGGCCGCCCAGGTCAATCTGTGCGGGTTTGCACCCTCGGCGAATTCCAGCCGCAAGACGCTGACATGAGAACTTTAGTGATTGTCGGTTCGAGTCAAACTCGGATTATTCCCCGCAAATATGGAGATGTTTGGGTTTACACGCCGCGCAGGTACGAAAAATAAGTAAAGCAGCAAAAACTTGGGAAATCAGCAATTGACTGACAGTTAATTGACTTGGACAATAAAATATTTCGATCTCGCTGGGGGGAGTCTAGGTTAACAAATGGCGGCGAATCACTCGACTGGCCTGTTATTTCACCTCATAGTTGTCACTCTCGATCGGTAATCCTCTTGGATTACAGAAATCCTCGGTACAGAGGAATTTCGGCTTCCGAAGGCCGATTTTTTCTCGCTGACATTGAGCGAATTTAGAACTAGACTCAACCCTAGTAATGGTTTCAGCTTCATTTTGGGAGAGATAGAATTTACTTCTCAGTAAATATTTTTTTATTATACAGTCACGATAAAATCAACGGCGATCGAGGTCTGCTACATTCCTTAATCCTACGATAATCTTACGCTTACAACAAAAAGAGGGGATTCACCCGCAGCAGTCTTCTCTGTCTTTGGGTAGACCGCATTCGTTTTTTCTTTTGATAAGATTCCGTTAAACAAAGGTTAAATAACACTTAAAAGAACATGAAATTCAATATTCCTTTAGCTCCTGGGGCTGTAACCCAATTTTTGCTTCGAGTGGTGACCTGTCTAGTTGTCATATCTTTCTTAAGTGAGATGACTGTGTACTTCTTGCCAGGTAATCCGTCTGATAACTACTTCGTAAAGGTATTCAGCGTTGATTCCGAGCGGAACATTCCAACGGCATACTCAGTTTTAGCATTGCTATTTAGTTCTCTCTTGCTAGGTGTGATTGCTTATGCGAAAAATTTGGATAGTTGTCGCTACAAGCGTCACTGGAAAATTTTATCATTCATATTTTTATATCTATCTTTAGACGAAGCTGGTCAATTGCACGAAAACTTGATAAATCCAATGCGAAGTCTCCTAAATGCCACCACAGGATTTCTTTACTTTACTTGGATTGTGCCGTTCGGTTTTCTAGTAGCGCTCTTTCTCATATCCTACAGTAAGTTTCTGTTACACCTTCCTCTTCCTACAAAAAAAATGTTTGTTGCAGCGTGCGCTCTTTATATTGGAGGAGCATTGGGGATGGAACTGCTAGGGGGATACCAAGCTTCTAAAGTGGGAGAGGATAATATAGTTTACCAGATAATAGTGACCGTTGAAGAGTCATTAGAAATGCTCGGCATCGTTGTATTTATCCACGCCTTGATGTCATATATCAAGATATATTTAGGGGGGGTAAGTTGGAATATTTACATACCAGGCAAAAACCCACAATTTACTGACGATCGAAATATTGGCCTAGCTGGCATTAGCGAACCAGCAAACACAAGTGTATCAAGGTAAATCACTTGAAACCGGGTTTGAGCGACGATGAAAATACTCCATTCGGGTGTTTAATGTCGATAAAAAACCCGGTTTCTTTGGTACTGATGCGTCCTGGGCTGGAGGTCCTGCGATTTTCGGCACACCAAACGACTAATAGACTAATATGTAGGGTGCTTGCTGCACCAAACGACTAATTAGGCTTAGAACAGCTTAGTTCACAGATGACATCCTCACCTTTACCAGAAAATCGCTAAGAGCAACCTTTGCATGAGGATTTGACGGCAAATGACTTGTAAAACTTGCATCTTCTAATATATTAATTAGCCGATCGCGCTCTTGTTGATAAAATGCTATATCTGAATCTTCCAGCACTGATTTTTCCTCCCCAGCCAGCTTGCGATCGATCAAATCAGGAATATACGACAACTGGAATTTCTCGTTAAGTTTCACCAAATTCGCTTCAACTTCCCCGGTTTGCATCAAGTGAATCCCAGCCAGCAACACCCGGTAAACGTACAGCAGCGGCTTAACCCGACGCGGCTGTTCTTTCTCAAACAGTTTCCATTGAGTTTTAGCAAAACCGAGATAGTGGTGGCTGTGGTGCTTGGTAATGCAGTTCGAGGCAATAGCCTTTAATTCTTCGTGTTCCTTTGTAGTGTAAACTATGAGCGGCGAATACAGTTGTTCTAGCACGTAGCCGTTGCGCTTCAACAGCAACTCAAAAAATTTCTTGATGTCGTGAGTTACTAAATCGAGTTGCATTCCCTCCCGAACTTCAGAAACTTCGATGGTTTCTTCTCCAGAAATTAGTCCAATTACTTTCGGTAGCGGCAAAATGTGTACTCCCCGCAAGTCGAAGTCAGAATCTGCGGAAGGAAAGCCGTATAAGTGCGAACCGCTGACAGTCGCAAACAGCAGCGAGTAAGGTTGAAAAGAGATAATTTTAGCTAGATTCGAGATGTATTCGGTCATTTATTCCAGTCCATGCAGGCGGGCTTTGTTTTACAAAAAGCGATTTCAAGATCCGATTTCGATCGCACCTTTACGCGCTTCAATCAAAAACAGGTTCGCTTTCTCGTAATTAGGACGTTCTGGCAGCTTAGTTGCAGCAAAAGCGCGATCGAACTCACCGTGCAAACTCAACCGCCAGCGATTCACCTCATCCCAGGATACTTCTTGGTTGCGGATAGATAAAAGTTGCGATCGATAATCCTGCACTCGAACCGGCACAAACCCCTCCTTAAGTACAGTAATTCCTGACAGCAACAAGCGAATTAAGTGCATCGCGTGCTTCCAACGAATTTCCCCGGTATTGCGGAGGTCTTGCTCCATTTTTTTAAATTGAGACAAAACGTAGCTATTGTAAGTTTGATAAACCAATTGAGAAAGAAACATTTCCCGATTTTCCAGCAATTCTTGTGCTACAGGAGAAACAGTTTCTACTAAAGGCGTGTACAAACATTCTAGCACATTTGGATTAGCTTTTAGTGCCAAAACTAGAAACTTTTGCAGTTCCCAATAGCATTCCTCATTTTTCTTGTTTTCCAATTGTTCTGGAATGCCGTAAAGCGACCAATGAAGTATTGCGGGCGGCAGATAAATCCCGCGTCTGTCTGTATCGGATTGCTCGTTATCAAGACCGTAGGCTCTCGAACCAAGAATGCAGCGGTAAATTACAGAATCATAGAGGTTGTATTCTGCAAGAAAATCTCCTCCTGACTGCAATCCTTCGCTCTGAAACTGCTTGCGAATACTGAGTTCGTGCCGCCGCAAACTAACTTGTGTTCCGTCTGGGAGTTTGACTAAATATGCGTGGGAATTGTCCGTAGGCGATTGAACGATGACGCCTACTAATCCCGGTTTCCAAGATTGGTCGCCGGCGGGGTTTTTGACCTCAATTCGGGTGACAATTTGGGTTCCTGCGGGGATGATTAAGTTGAAATTTTGAGGAAGATTGGCATTTGCCATGAGGAAACCTCCTGCGGGGCACGAGCTACAATGTTAGTGTAGCATAGATGTAGTATAGAAGGGCAGTTTGGGGCGATCGCGGATTTGGCCTTGTTGAACATTGTCTAATTATCAAAGAGGAATACCGCCAGCGAGTTGAGGCGAAGGTATTGCAGATTTTTGAGACTCACCCGACAATTGCAGCAATTCGCAATGGGGAAGCGGTGACGGACTTGCAACTGGTGGCGTTAGAGCGTAAACTGAGGCAAGAGTTGCATGGGGGAAACGTGCAGTTGTAGAAGTCGAATATTCGCAAGGCGTTAAATCTGAAGGTGAATAGCTTGCTGGCGTTTCTGGGAAAGTTGTTTGAGATTGAGGTATTGCCGGATTATCAGGAAGTGGTAAGGCGGAATTTTGAGGATTTTATTGCCCAACGGCAGTTTAACTCCAATCAGATTCAGTTTTTAAGGGCGGTGCAGAATGTATTTTTGAAGAAGCGACGGTTGGAAGTTCCGGATTTGTATGAGGCACCGTTAGACAGGTTTGGGGAGGATGCTGTGGAACGGTGGTTTACTCAGGAGGAAATGGATGAGTTGATTCAGTTTACGGAACATTTTGCGGCTTAAGTTAAAACCAATTATTTGACTAACAAAAAAAATGCAGCCAGAATTTGTGCAACTAAAATCAATTGAAAATCCAAGTAATTTACTACTAACAATCCTAGAAGTTAAGCATAAAGAGTCTCTAGATAAAATAGATAATCTTCGCCGAGAAGACCCATGTATTGCTGCTTATAAGATCGGAGAGGAATTAACCAAAATTTTTGAAGATTGTGAAAGGAATCAAATCTCAAAAGGTGTATTTTACCAATATGTACATAATAAATTCTATTATTCTGAAGACATCATAAGGAAGTACAAAGAAATTTATGCTTTAATTCCTTTGGATTTTATTGGGAAGGCTAAAAACATACTTTTAGGTCATCTTTATTCTTTAATCAAGATGGGAGAAAAAGAGAGAAAATTATTTATGGACGCCATACTGTTAGTTGAAAATGATAATTATTTTGCTACCGAAAGTATAAAAATAAAAAAATATTACCGCACAGAAGATATTTCTATTTTAAAAAATCTTAGAGAGCAAGATAAGACAAAATTTGACACGCCCGAAAAAATTAAAAATTATATTATACAAAAGAGGATAGTCCCCAAGGTAAAAGCAGATTTTGAAAAGAAAACAATAGCGAATAATAATAAAAGAGGTGAACCAATTCAAGACAATCTTTTGGAATTTAATCTATATGCCTTTGAGCCGACAACTGAACAAGGAGTAGTAGGTCTGTTTTGTACAATTTTTCATTTAATAGCAAAGCCAGAATTAAACTTTAATTTTCATCAAAAAAAAGTAAGTTTTTCTAGAATCCAAAAAATCCAGACTGCATTTCCTGATGCACTGATTGAATGTATAGAATATGATAAAAAAGGAAATCGTACAGGTTTACATGATTTATATGTAGAATTTGAATATAAGAGCCATAACTACATTGAGCATCGCCATCCTGCTGCTCGCAAAAGATATTGTGAGATGGTTATATGTTGGGAGAATAATTGGAATGATGAAAAGCCATATGTTTATATTTTGTCTCTCAAAGAATTATTAGAAAAAGGTCAAATAATTTTGCATCACTAAAGTATTGGTCTCCTTGTCTAATTTTTTATGTATACTGAGATTTTTGGTAGATGTTTAACTTCCTAATGTACCAATTAATTAAAAGGAATGCTCACTGACCCTGAACTCCGATCGCCAGTTGACCCAATTTGAGAGAGATTACGATCGTCGGGACTCTGGAACCCAAAGCAGGATGAGGTTTTTTATCAGCGGCGCAGGTTACAATGGAGAGGTTGCTGAAGTTAGAGCATATTATGGGGATAGAAATGCGGGAGTTGATGAGTTTTATAGATGAAAAATGAAAGTTAGAGAAGTTATTAAAATGTTAGAAGATGATGGTTGGTATTTAGCTAGAACAAAGGGCAGTCATCGTCAATTTAAACACCCAGAAAAGGCTGGGACTGTCACGGTGTCAGGTAATTTAGGCGTTGATATGCCAATTGGTACGCTTAAAAGTGTTTGGCGGCAAGCTCAACTAGAAGAGGAGGAAGATTAATGCGTTATGCTGTTGTAATTGAAAAAGGTGAAACTAGCTACGGTGCTTATGTTCCCGATTTACCTGGATGTGTAGCTGTGGCTGAAAGTTTAGAAGAGGTGAGAAATTTAATTAAAGAGGCGATCGCATTTCATATTGAAGGACTACAAGAGGATGCTTTTCCTATTCCCGAACCTGTCTCTATTTGCGAATATGTTGAAGCTTAAGAAGCTGAGGGCGGTTGAAACTGCGGCTACACAAAATTTCGTCCCAGCAGAGGGGGACTAAGAAATAAGAGGAATCAGAAAATAAATTTCATGGGCAATACTGGATTTGAACCAGTGACCCCTTCCGTGTGAAGGAAGTGCGCTACCACTGTGCTAATTGCCCGCAGATAATCACTATACCATACTAAGTCCAAATTTGCAACTAAATTTTTCCTAAAAATTCAGCCGCTGGTTTCCGAGTTGAACTCGACACAATGCCAAGAAAACAGGCATTTGTCGAGTCTGGCATCAGTCAACCTGCCACCAACCCGCCGACGGGCCGACAAATCGCACTACAATCCACCAAGCAACCAAAAGACTAATCCCGATCCAGCTTCCGCGACTTGTCCACTTCACAAAATCTTCGCTTTGGGTTTTCGTGATTGGCAGCCAGGGAACGATGCGCTCTTCTTTACCGTATTCGTCGCCGATCGACTCTTTGCGACGCTTAGCTTCACCCATAATCTTTGTCTACTAAATTAGATTTCAACTGGATACCTAACCAAATTATACGCCAATAGGTCATCTCAAGCCTGCGTCAGCCAAGTCGTATCCAAATAATCAATCCTCGCAAAAGGACTCAAAGCCGCTAAAACCTGCTGTCCGTAACTGCGGTGAATCACCCTGCTGTCGAAAATCGCCACAACCCCTTGACGTTCTCGCACCGGCGCGATCGCCCGTTGCAACTCATTCAGCGCCGCCGGCAGCAAATACAACCGAAACCAATCCTTGCGCCGTTCCTTATAATAAGCCACACGCGCCGTCACCAAAGGATTCTCCAAAGAAGGTAGCGGCAAAGTTGCGATCGCCAGCAAGTGAGGCGCCCTCAATTCCCCCTGATGTTCCCGCCAAAACTCCCACCCCGTCACCAAAATTGCATTCTCGCCCACATCAGTCTTTTCTACCTGCACCCGAGAACCGAACTCAGAAGCCAAAATCGCCGCCAGCCGAGCCTTCAGCGGTACATCACCAACAATCAGCACAGTTAAACCCGCCACCGACGCGCTCATCAACAGCAAAGTCCGAATTTCTTCCATTAAAACACCCTGAAATTCCGGCGTATTTGGCAGCGGCAGCCAGTTGGGAATGTACAGTTGAATTAATTCGCTTTGTCGATCGGGCGAAAACTTAACGCTCGTCAATTCTGGAAGCCCCAGCATTTCCCGGAAGATCGGAGCCTTCGGTTCCACATCCACCGCCCCCCCAATCAACACCACCGGCTGATAGTCCCAAATTTTGCTCAAAACCTCAGCCACCTGCACCGGCGCGCAGTACAGAGAAAATGACCCAGCCTCCCGATGAATTTCCGCCCACCGAAGTTTTCCGTTTGCTTCCCACCGCTGCCAAAAATTGCTCCAAGCAGCCGGAATTAGGGGGTTTGGCTCAATCCTTTCAAACAGCCCCTCCAAAATATTTTGCTCTGCGGTTTCCAGCAAATAGCACTCCTCTGGTTTCGCCGGATGCTTAAAGAAAGCCCGCGTTAGCATTACCCGCCCTTGGAGGATTGCATCGGCTTCCAAAGGCTGAGATTGCATTAAATCATTCCAGTCACCCGGTTGCAAACCCGCCGTCAATTGCTGGCGCGTCCAAACTTCCAAGTCATCCACACCGTCGATAATTGTCGGAATATTCCTGTGAAGTTCCGAATTCCCCGCCAAGCGAGCCGCCAGCCAAGACTGCGGATCTGCTAGCATCAATCCTCGCCCAGTGGCACGATCGGAATAAGTCTCGATCGACCCCTCTGTTTGCAGCCACTCTTGCAAACGCGGTATTTCCACTGTTCTCAAATGCTCGATCAGCGGTGTCGGTGCGACTAAAATCACAGGCTCCGGCCACATCAAAATCGGCATCAAATAGCTGACTCGATACCGCTGTCGGTAAGCTCCAGCCGGAAGCCCCGTTTGGATCAGAGCGCTGCGCCCCAAGCGCAAAGCCCGCGCCACGAGCCGCGCCATCGTTAAATGGTGGGGCCAGTGCGGCTCGGAGTGCGATCGCAGGAAGCGGAGCAATGAGTTATGGACTTCTACCTCAATCAATCGGTTTTAAAATTGACATTTCTCACTCAACATAATCAAAACTGGCCAGAAAATCAACTACTTTTTGACCGAGAGGCAAACTGAATTTACTCGGTTGATGACTGGCACCTCCCTTCCCAAAATTCCCGTGAGAATTCACCATCAAACTCTCCTGTCCCGAACTAATTAAAATAGTTTGGGTAGGTGACTCAAAAAACTTTGTTGGTTGACTAACCCCTGATATATTAGAGACCAAATTTATCAACTCATTTAACTTATTTGTAGCTTTACTCAATGCTTTACGCAACTGCACTATTCGTTTCTCATCTAAATTTTGACTTTCAATATTTTTGCCAATAACCATAATATTTCTCTGAGTTTGTACAGCATCCTTAAAAGGAAGAATCGCTAAAAAAGCTGCTGGCAATAAATGCTCATCGCTCTCAAATCTAAAAGTTAGAGTTGTGCGGCGGTAGCCGACTTCAATATTAGGAGGAAAATTCATTGCCCGGTAATGCCGAGCTATTTCGCTGTAAACTGTTGCTAAAGTGCTGTTTGCTGAGTAGTCTAAAAGTGCGTCAACTACAATTTGCACTAACCCAGGCGTGTGATTTAAAAATTTTATCGATTCTGACGGCGAATTAAATTGTTGAATCTGAGTGCGATCGCCTGCGGGGCTGAGGTCAACCCACTGGCAAGTAATATCATCTGCAATGATACCACACCGAGGAACCAAATACAGTTTTGCTCCTGTTAAAGTTGCTCCCCTCAAATCAGCGCCCACCCAATCTGCATTAATCAAATTTGTTTCTGTCAAATCAGCGTGAACGAAACTAGCACTTCCTAAATTAGTATTTCTTAAATCTGCTCCGTTAAGGTTAGCTCCGCTCAATTTAGCAAAGCTCAGATCCGCGCCGCTGAGGTTAGCTCCCGTCAAATCAGCCCATTTAAGGTTAGCTCCGCTCAAATTGGCACTGCTGAGATTCACCTGTTGCAAAGAAGTTTGTCTCATATCGGCATTGTTAAAATTAACGCCGCTAAGTTCTGCTTTCGTCAAATCTGCGCCGTGCAAGTTAGCTTCTTGAAAGTTAGCTGAAGCAGCCGAAGCACCTCTGAGATTTGCACCGGACAGGTTAGCACCGAACAGGTTAGCTTCCGTCAGTTTTACCTCTCTTAAATCTGCTTCAGTCAGGTTAGCGCCGCTGAAGTTAGTTTTGCTGAGTTCGCAGCGGACTAATTCGCTTCTAATTAGGGATGCTCTGATTAATTGAGCTGCACTTAAATCGGCTCTCACTAAGTTTGCTACGTTGAGAGTAGCCCCGTTTAAGATTGCCCGCGACAGGTTGGTACTGCTGAGTCTAGCCACATTCAGGTTAGCTTCGCTCAAGTTAGCTTCGCTCAAGTTAGCACCGCTGAGGTTGGTGACAAATAAGCTAGCCCCCTTTAAAATTGATTGGCTGAGATTGATGCGGCTGAGATTAGCTTCATTCAGGTTGATTCCTGTGAAATCTCTGTCGCCTTCAGTATATCTTTTGACGATTGCAAATCGTTTGAGCAGTTCTTCAGCTTCCATTTGTTTACCTGAATAAAATGGCAATCGGCTAACTTTTATATGGCATAAATAGAAATAATATCAAATTAAATTATAGTATTTACTCACCGATCTGATAAAAGCTTTTGACAAACTCAATGACCGTATTTAGCGGCGGGGTGGTAAATCTTTGGGCTTTAATTGCAGGACTGATAGAGGTTTTGTTGACTCCGGGCAAATTTGTCAAGTTTCTGCCAAAATCTGGGTGATAGTGAATCATCAAAGTTTCGGCGCTGGAGTTAGCCAGTACAGTTTGGGTAGGTGATTGGAAAAAACTTGACATCGGTTCGCGATCGAGGCGAACCGGCTGAATTTTCATTTCCCCTATTTTTCTCATTGTTTTGGTCAGGGCTACGTTTAATTGCACTACCATATTTGACACTCTGACGCCCAGGTTATTACCACTTTGGGGTTGAATCATCTTGATCAAAGTAATCAAATTTTTCTGAGTAAATGCTGCATCACTAAAGGGAATAATCGCAACGAAAGCGGTGGGAAATAGTTGCTCGTCCTGTTCTATTCTAAATGATATGATTGTGCGTCGGGAATTAACTTCGATACTGGGAGGATGGCTCAAAGCAGGGTATTGACGGGCAATTTGGCGGTAGGTAGCTGCAAGGACAAAGTTAGCGTCGGGGTCGAGAGGTCGATCGACAATAATTTGAACTGTCGGCGGTGTAGCATTGAAAAACCTTTGAGATTCTTCTGGGGTAAAGCGCTGAATGTGGCTGCGATCGCCGTTAGGACTGAGGTCAACCCAATCGCAGGTAATGTCATCTGCTTTCACATCAAACCTAGACACCGCGTAAATTTTTGCCCCCGTCAGGGCCGCCCCGGTCAAATCTGCGCCCACCCAATCAGCGTGAATCAAATTTGCTTGAGTCAAATCCGCGTGTACCAAAGTAGCGTTCAATAGATTGACATTGCTCAAATTTGCTCCGTACAAGTTGGCCCCGCTCAATCTCGCTTCATCGAGGTCAGCACCGGTCAGGTTCGCCCCGCTGAGGTCAGCCCACCGGAGATTAGCGCCTCGCAAGTCAGCGCCGCTGAGGTTTGCCTGAGATAGATTAGCTTGTCTGAGTTCGGCATTGCAGAGGTTGACTCCTCGCAAGTCGGCCCTGCTGAGGTCGGCTCTGTGCAAGTTAGCCCGTTCCAAGTTTGCTGCTGTTAGAAAAGCGCCTCTCAGGTGAGCCCCGCTGAGGTCGGCTTGCTCTAGATTGGCTTCTCTGAGGGTTGCTTCTCTCAAATCTGCTTCGCTGAGATTTGCACCGGCCAAGTTGGCACTACTCAGGTCGGCTCGGATCAGTTCGGATCTGATCATTGTAGCTTCGACGAGTTGGGCTTCTCTGAGGTCGGCTCGAATCAAGTTTGCCACGTTGAGGATAGCGCCGCTGAGGTTGGCTTTGTACAGATTGGCACCGCTGAGTCTGGCAACATTGAGTTTGGCTTTTCTCATGTTGGCGTTTGACAAATTGGTGCCGCTCATGTTGGTAAGGCTCAAAATTGCCTCACTGAAATTAGCCCCGCTGAGATCGATCCTGCTCAGATTTGCCTCGCAAAGGAGGATGGCAGTAAAATCTCTTTCTCCTGCTGCATATTTGGTGATGAGTTCTTCGGCATCCATGCTTTTCGATTTCCCTGATGTCTTAGCTAGAACAAAGCTTTATTGTGCCAACCTTTAAACTAGAATAAGCATTTTTTGTAACTTGATGCAATATGCCTAGACATCTATATTGTGGAAGCCTTTTATAAAATCCAAAATGCTAGTGATATTAGCTTGAGCCAATTTTGTACTTTCGGCTAACTTAGCCGCTGTTGAGTTACTCAGATCGTATTTTTTAATCAGGCGCTTGCCGAAGCCTGGGTGGTGATAAACGCTGAGTCTTTGATCGCGGGAATTAATTAAGCTCATCTGTGTGGGGATTTGAAAGAAATTGATGCTTTCACCGATTTTTGGAAAAGAACTGGAAATTTTGATTTGGTCTACTTTACTGATAGCTTGGTTAAGAGCTTTGCTGCATAACTGGACGTGTTTAGATTCTTTGACGTTAAGTTTTCCTGCATCGTGCGATTGAATCATTTTCATCAAAGCTATTAGGTTTTTTTGAGTTATGGCAGCGTCGTTAAAAGGAATGATCGCAACGTAAGCGGTGGCAAATAATTTATCGTCGCTGTCCATTTTAAATGCGAGTACGGTGCGCCTGGAGCTGACTTCAATCGTGGGAGGCTGACTTAAACTCGGGTATTGTTGGGCGATTTGGTAATAAGTTGCAGCTAGTGCAAAATGAGCGCCTTGGTCTAAGGGCGAGTCAATCACAATCCGAACTGTGGGCAAGGTTTCGTGAAAAAAGTCGTGGGTTCCTCCTGAGTTCAACCAGTAAATTTGGCTGTGGTCGCCGTTGGGGCTCAGATCGACCCACTTGCAGGTCATGCCTTCGGTTTTGATGCCGAGCCTCGAAACTGCGTGAAGTTTGGCTCCGGTTAAGGTGGCTCCGGTTAAGTCGGCTCCAATCCAGTCGGCGCGGATCAGATAGGCATTTGTCAGGTCGGCGTGAACTAAGCTGGCATTCAGCAAGTTGGCGTGGCAGAGG
Organism: Microcoleus sp. Pol14D4; assembly: GCF_036701245.1. Taxonomy (NCBI): domain Bacteria; kingdom Bacillati; phylum Cyanobacteriota; class Cyanophyceae; order Oscillatoriales; family Microcoleaceae; genus Microcoleus; species Microcoleus sp. Pol14D4. Next base: position 15,331 of record NZ_JAUBQM010000043.1, on the reverse strand, counting down.
TCGGCTCGGCTGAGGTCGGCACCGCTCAATTTGGCTTCGCTCAGGTCGGCCCAGCGGAGATTGCAGCCGCTGAGAATGGCCCAGCGCAAATTGACGCCGCTGAGGTCGGCGCCGCTGAGTACGGCTTGAGTGAGGTTGGCTTGTCTCAGTTCTGTGCCTCGCAAGTCGGCGCCGCTGAGGTCGGCGCGGCTCAGGTCGGCTCCTTGCAGGTTGGCTTGTTCGAGGTTGGCTTCTGTCAAGCACGCGCCGCTGAGGTGAGCGCCTCGAAGGTTGGCTTGAGCGAGGTTGGCTCCTCGAAGGGTGGCTTCGGTAAGGGTGGCGCCGCTGAGGTTTGCGCCTTGCAGGTTGGCGCCGCTGAGTTCGGCTCGAATCAGCTCGGCTCTGATCAGTTTGGCTCCTACGAGTATGGCTTTTTTGAGGTCTACTCGCACTAGGTAAGCGACGTTGAGGTCGGCGTCGGTGAGGTCGGCGCCGCCTAGATGGGCGCCACTGAGTCTGGCGATGTTGAGTTTGGCACCTGTGAGGTTGGTTTTGCTGAGGTTTGCTCCGCTCAGGTTTGCTACACTCAGATTCGCACCCTTGAGGTTGGCTCCGCTCAAGTTGACGCCGCTGAGGTTGGCCTCAGTCAGGTTGATTCCGGCAAAGTTTCTTTCTCCGGCGGCATATTTTTTCAGGAGTTCCTCGACTGTCATGGGGGCGGCACCGTATCAAATATCCCCATTTTATTGCTATGAATATCGGTATTGTAGGACTGGGTTTAATTGGTGGCTCGATCGGGCTGGATTTGCGATTGCGCGGGTTTAATGTTTTTGGGGTTTCGAGCCGGCAGCAGACTTGCTATCGGGCGCAAGCTCGGGGTGTGGTCAATGAAGCCAGCATACACCTGTCTCTAATGGCAGTAGCCGATGTGGTTTTTATTTGCACGCCGCTGGGGTCGATCGAGCCGATCGTCCGAGATTTGGTGCCCTATCTTTCCCCTGATACTATTGTAACCGATGTCGGTTCCGTAAAAACACCCATAGTGCAGGCTGTGTCTCCTCTGTGGCCTAATTTTGTGGGGGGACACCCGATGGCGGGGACTGCTGAAAGCGGAATTGAGGCGGCGATGCCGGATTTGTTTGTAGGCCGGCCTTATGTGGTGACGCCGACTGCCCAGACACCGACGCTTGCGGTGGATAAGGTTGAGGAAATTGCGCGGTTGCTGGGTGCTAAAGTTTACCGATGTGAGCCGGAAGAACACGATCGAGCTGTGGCTTGGATTTCTCATTTGCCGCTAATGGCGAGCGCGACGCTGGTTGCTGCCTGCGATCGAGAGGGCGATCGGCATATTGTTAATTTAGCCCAACATTTGGCGAGTTCGGGTTTTCGGGATACGAGCCGGGTTGGGGGCGGCAATCCCGAGCTGGGAGTGATGGTGGCAAAGTACAATCGAGAGGAATTGTTGCGATCGCTCTCTATTTACCGCGACAGTCTTGACGAGTTCATCACTGATATCGAAGCTCAAAATTGGCAAGCTCTCGAACACAAGCTGAAGCTGACTCAACAAGCGAGACAGAATTACAAATTATGAGCCAAAAATTACTTAAAACGGTTCCCGTCTAGATTATGATTTGTGGATGCCTAAATATTGAGTTTTAATGTACACTTATTCTCGACTCAAGCGATTTTTGCTGGGTGAATCTCTCCCCACTAGCGCATCTATTCATGAACGCCTGAGCAACGCTACAGGACTAGCTGTTCTGGCTTCTGATGCACTGTCGTCTGTTGCCTACGCTACTCAAGAAACTCTGCTGGTACTGTTACTAGCGGGCAGTAGCAGTTTGAGTTTATCGCTGCCTATTTCTGGAATTATTATTTTACTGTTGGCGATCGTGGCGCTGTCTTACCGACAGACAATTAAAGCGTACCCCAACGGCGGTGGCGCTTACATTGTGGCGCGAGAAAATTTAGGTATTTACCCTGGTTTGATCGCAGCAGCTTCGCTGATGATTGATTACATTTTAACTGTAACAGTAAGTATTTCGGCTGGGGTGGCGGCCCTGACTTCAGCAGTTCCCTCTCTGCACCCCTACACGGTTGAACTGTGCTTAGTTTTTATTGTCCTAATCATGTTTGCCAATCTCAGGGGATTGCGGGAATCGGGCAATATATTTATGGTTCCCACCTATGGGTTTCTCGTTGGGATTTTTGTTTTGATTGGCTGCGGCTTATTCCAACAGGCAACAGGTAATGTTATGCCGGCATTACAAAATATTCCCGCTAAGGAACCTTTGGGATTATTTCTGCTGGCGCGCGCTTTTGCGGCGGGCTGTACTGCCCTGACTGGAGTTGAAGCCATATCAGACGGGGTGTTGGCTTTTAAGCCTCCTGAATGGAAAAATGCGCGCCTGACTTTGAGCTATATGGGGGCAATTCTGGGAGCGATGTTTTTGGGGATTAGTTACTTGGCTCATATTTATCAGGTGATTCCTACAGAACATGAAACGCTCCTTTCTGTGTTGGGAAAACAGATTTTTGGTGTCGGCATATTTTATTACTATTTGCAGGCCGCAACTCTGTTAATTTTGCTGTTGGCTGCGAATACGAGTTATGCAGATTTTCCGCGACTTTGTTATTTTTTGGCACGGGACGGGTTTTTACCGAGGCAATTGTCGCTGTTGGGCGATCGACTGGTTTATTCTAATGGCATTAATCTGCTAAGCTTCTGCGCTGCTCTTTTAATTATCATCTTTAGAGGCAATACGAGCGCAGTGCTTCCTCTGTATGCGGTTGGAGTTTTCACTTCTTTTACTCTCTCCCAATCGGGAATGGTAATTCACTGGTTTAAAGAACGAGGTAAAGGTTGGCAAGTTAGTGCTGTGATGAACGGTATTGGTGCAGTGGCAACAACGGGAGTTTTGGCTGTAATTCTCGCTACAAAATTCCTTTTGGGAGCTTGGGTTGTCGTAGTAACTATTCCGATCGTAGTCAGTCTATTTTTAGCTATTCACCGGCACTATCGTTATGTAGCGGCTCGCTTGAGCATTCAGGGAATAGAACCGAGGTCTTATCTTCGCAGACCTAGAGTTAAGACGGTGACACATCCGGCTGTGGTGTTAGTCGGGCAATTGCACCGGGGAACTTTCGAGGCCCTCGATTACGCTCGTTTAATTGCTGATGAAGTTGTGGCAGTTCACGTAGATATTGGTTTGACCGATCGAGCAAAATTACAAGCAGCTTGGCAAGATTTGCAGTCAGACATTCCTTTGGAAATTTTGGAATCGCCTTACCGTTCTGTTGGTTCGGCTTTGACGCACTTTTTGACTTTGTTTGAAGAGCAGCGACCGGGAGTATATTTAACGCTGATTATTCCGGCTTTTGTGACGCGGAATTGGTGGGAGGGACTGCTGCACAATCAAACTGCTTTCTTTTTGAAAGCGGCTTTGCGGGCTAAAAGAAGTCGGGTGGTAACGACGGTTAGGTATTTTCTTTAAGGGGGGATGGGCAACCGCGCGGGATTGCCCCTACTTCCTGGCAATGAAGGCTGGAATGCTCGATGAGGCGCTGGCCCAAAAAACCCGATTTCTTCGCAAAATCTTTGGTTTGGATGCGATTTTGCTAGGCAGAAACCGGGTTTCTGACACCGTTTGGTAAGTCATATATATTTATTAAAATTTTAAGAAAAGGGTTGACCTATCAAAAATGATATGTTATAAATTTACTCATTAGAAAAGTTGTCTTTCAACTTATCTTAAAAAAGATTGCGGCTGCTGAACCCAAGTCTTTTGTTCCCTAAAAAATCTCTTCAACTCTTGGGGGTTGCTATGCAACCCGCAACAGACTATTTATGCAGCAGCCAAAAAACTTGAACAGGCTTTTGCGAGCTTTGTCTCGGCAAGGTCTTGATGTTAGTTACGACAATAAAGTCTACTCGATTTGTCTCAATAGTTCTCTGAAAGAACAGTGGCAAGATGCCGATCCTCCCACAGCAGAAGTTTTGCTCCCAGAGGATTTTCCTGTGGAAGCAAAGGCGCTCAAACAGTTAGCAAATTTGGCGAATGTTCGACACCCTCAAGGCGGCTGCGTTTGCCGCGCTTGCGCTACTCCTGACTTCCATCCGGGGGATGCGGGGGTGGCGATCGGCTCTATTGTAGAAACAGCAGGAATGGTGATTCCGGCGGCTGTCGGTTCCGATATTAACTGCGGGATGCGGTTACACGTTGCGGATTTGTCGATCGAACAATTCCTCAGTCAGCGCGATCGATTTGTAGAATTGCTCAAAGGCGATTATTTTTTCGGTACTCGCGATGTCAGCATGACTGCAAAAACTGCTCGCGCGATGTTCCAACACGGGATTCCCGGATGGCTGGATGCTATGCTGGACGAGGCAACCGGCAGCGCGGCTAATTCGGATTTCGAGCAGTTGGCCACAGAGTGCGGTCGCACTTTCCTCGGCGGTTCCATGAATGGCGATGTCAAATGGGCTCCCGAAGAATTAGTCCCAAATGACGGCTTAGTCAGGGATGGCGGGTTAGCTACTATCGGTGGCGGCAATCACTTTGTGGAAATTCAAGTGGTTGAGGAAGTTATCGATCGAGCTACGGCTTATAGTTGGGGAGTTCGATCGGGACAAATCGCTTTCATGATTCACTCGGGTTCGCGGAATGTCGGCAAATATATCGGCGGAATGTGGCGCGATCGAGCTGGCGAAGCCTGGCCTAAAACTCTGAAATACCCTGAATCCCGGCTTTTTCCGCTCTCTGTCGAGGCAAATCCCGAACTTGTGAGCAGCTACCTGCAAGCGGAAGCAACAGCCGCTAATTACGGTTTTATCAACCGCTTACTGCTAGCTGAACTTCTGCGCTGGCGTTTGCGGCAAGTTTTCGGCGATGTCGAAGCTCCCTTGGTATACGATGTGCCTCACAATATCACCTTAGCTGAAGGTGCCGGCTGGGTAACGCGCAAAGGCGCTTGTCCCGCACATTCGGGTCAGCCTGTAATTGTACCGGGTTCGATGGGCGCGCCGTCTTTTTTGCTGGTTGGTTCGGGGAACGATCGATTTTTGCGATCGGCTTCTCACGGTGCAGGTAGGGCGCGATCGCGCTTCGATATGAGTCGCAAAGGTGTTGACAAAACTGACGCAGCTTTAGGATTAATCGGCGTAGATTGCATTACCGGGCGCGAAGAACGGAGAATCGAAGAAGCACCAGCCGCTTACAAGCCTATTCAACCAGTAATTGACGTTCAGGTTGAGGCGCAAATAGTGGGTGTAGTCGCTAAAATGAAGCCAGTGTTAACGTTTAAAGCCTAGGAACGGGGCATTTGAGAATTAAAAATTAAACAAGGGTAAGGTGCGCGCGGAGTACCCTACTAATTTTTAATTCTCGGCCCTATTTCCGATGCCCCATGCCCTATGAATGATTCTCAAGCATCACCAAATCCATCAAAACCTGTCCATCCCCTAAAGCGGCTGCTGAAGTACGGCCGCCGCTACCGCCTGAAAGCTTGGCTGGCAAGTATCTGTTCGCTGCTGAATAAATTCTTCGATTTAGCACCGCCAGCATTAATCGGTATTGCCGTTGATGTGGTGGTGAAACAGCAAGATTCTATCCTCGCTCAGTGGGGCATAAAAGATGTCTTTTGGCAACTGGCAATTATCACTTTTTTGAGCGCGGTTATTTGGACGTTGGAATCTCTTTTTGAATATGCCTATGATTATTTGTGGCGCAATTTGGCTCAGGATATTGAGCACGATTTGCGTCTGGAAGCTTACAGCCATTTGCAGGAATTAGAATTAGCTTATTTTGAAGAACGCAGCACGGGCGGTTTGATTTCTATTCTCAATGATGATATCAATCAACTCGAACGTTTTTTGGACGACGGCGCTAATGAGATAATTCAGGTAATGACAACGGTTGTTGTGATTGGCGCGGCTTTTTTTGCGGCATCTCCTCTTGTTGCTGGGCTGTCTATGCTGCCCATACCTTTTATTATTTGGGGTTCGATCGCCTTTCAAAATCGCCTCGCTCCTCTCTATGCTGATGTGCGGGAAAAGGTGAGTTTTCTGAACGGGCAACTGTCGAATAATTTAATGGGAATTACTACTATTAAAAGTTTTACTTCCGAAGATTATGAAATTCAGCGCATCGAAGCACAAAGCCAAGCTTACCGCGAAAGCAACCGACGGGCGATCGTACTTTCGGCCGCTTTTATTCCGCTGATTCGGGTTGTGATTTTCTTGGGGTTTATTGCAACGCTATTTCTGGGCGGTTTGGAGGTGGTGGCGGGCCGGTTGTCTGTGGGAACTTACAGCGTTTTGGTGTTTTTGACCCAGCGGTTGCTGTGGCCGCTGACTCGTCTGGGAGATACTCTGGATCAATACCAGCGCGCAATGGCTTCTACTAATCGGGTGATGAATTTGTTGGATACTCCGATCGCAATTCACACGGGTGATATTCGGCGGCCCGTTAGTTCGATTAAGGGAGAGTTGGAATTTAAAAATGTTACTTTTTCTTACAATCAAAGAAAGCCGATTTTGCAGTATTTCTCCTTGACTCTGCCGGCAGGAAAAACTACTGCGATTGTTGGGGCTACTGGTTCGGGAAAAAGTACACTGGTGAAGCTTATTTTGAGGCTGTACGAGGTACAGTACGGCAATATTTATCTCGACGGGATAGAATTAAATAACCTGAATTTAAAAGATTTGCGGAGAGCGATTGGATTGGTGAGTCAAGATGTATTTTTGTTTCACGGCACAGTGGCAGAAAATATTGCTTACGGCAGTTTTGAGGCTAACAATCGAGAGATAGTAAATGCTGCGAAAATTGCGGAGGCTCACGAGTTTATCGTACAATTGCCGGACGGTTACAACACTATTGTAGGGGAACGCGGTCAAAAATTGTCGGGGGGTCAGCGACAGCGAATTGCAATTGCGAGGGCTGTTTTGAAGAATCCGCCGATTTTGATTCTTGACGAAGCTACTTCAGCGGTGGATAACGAGACTGAGGCCGCAATTCAGCGATCGCTTGAACGAATCACCAAGAATCGCACTACAATTGCGATCGCCCACCGTCTTTCTACTGTCCGCAATGCCGATTGCATTTGTGTCATGGAAGAAGGGCTAGTGGTAGAATCGGGGCAGCACGAACAACTGATCGAACAGGACGGAATTTATGCGGCGCTCTGGCGCGTGCAATCTGGTATAAGATAGAAACGCAGCGGTTTTGGGTAATTGGGAATTGCTAATTTGTAATTAGGGATGGGGCATTGGGCATGGCTAACTAATGACAACAGTCAACTGCCAACTGCCAACTCCCAACTGACTGCTGACTGCTGAGTGTAAAATATTAGTTTATACAAACAAGAAGAGAAAATGTTTCTATTTGATAGCCCTGAGTCCAAACCCAACGAAAATAGCTGGAGCCGCAAATTAGATAAATTCGTGAAAGCTAATCAAAATGAATTGGCTGCTTTGGCTTGGGGGCTATTTCTAGAAAGGGGAGAGGAAAGCGAGGAGATTTTGGCAATTGATGTGGCAGAAACTGCGCGTTTTGTGTATTGTAAGAAAGAGGCGGTTGAGGAGTTGAACCGTCAAGTGAGAAGTCATATTCAGGAAGTTGTAGGTGTGTTGAACGCTCACAAGCCTGAGACAGAAGTGGCGATTTTGGCGATCGGGGAAGGTCAAATTAAGTTAATTTTTTTTGAACCTAAGCCTGAACCTCCTGTTTGTTTTGAGGAAGCTGCAACCGATGTGGATACATTGTTGGCTAAGCTGGAACAGCAGATGGTTGAATATATGAAATAGGAGTTATATCAAATCCGGTGGTATCGGAATTGATATTACCTACAGTCAGGAGATGACGCCGTGCGGTTTCCCTACAATTAATCGGGCGATGGTTATATCTCTTATCGAGGAAGATTGATTATGTTGGGGTAGGGAAACGGCAATGCCGTGTCCTCAGTTTTCCTATTGTCGATGGTTATATCCGATCGCACTCGGAGGGCAATTTCATCCCGCAGTCTCTTTCAATCCCTGAGTGATCTCAACTTCGTATCAGCAACACGCTTTCCGGCCTGTTCCACAAAGAGTAAACTGGGACTTATTATATATATCAGAATAACCAGCAATCAAAATAACCAGCGGGCGGCGAATCGTCATAAAAAATTTGAGCTTTGTCTAAAGTAGGTACCGCCTCTGCCAATTCTCTACCTACTTTTACCTCAAGCGCCCTGTCTGTTAATGGAAATGAAAATTGATGGCTATCTTGCAAATATTTTGCCTTAGCAACAATCTCATCTTTCTCCAAAACCTGGCTGTTGCTACCAATCAAAATGCTATTACTTTCCTGGCAAACACACAGGCACACCTGAGAAAACACACTTTGAAAAGTCCTGATTTTTTCGGCATAAAACTGATCCCTGTGCAGCAGATTTGCTAGTACAACTCCCTCGCTGGACAAGTGTTTTTCGCAGATTTGATAAAATTCTTTGGTGGATAGGCGGTGCGGAAAGTAGCCGTTGCCAAAGGCTACGTCGATCATGATGATATCGTACTGAGTATCTGATTTTTGCTGCTCTAAATACTCTCGGCCGTCTTGAATTGTTACAGTTAGCCGATCGTCTAATTTCACCCCAAAACACTGTGTAGCTGCTTCGATCGCGATCGGCTCGATCTCTGCACATTCTATAAAAGTTTGCGGCAAATAGTGGTGCAAAACTAAGGGAACTCTGCCACCGCCAAATCCAGCTATGTAGATTCTTTGAGGTTGGCTTTGCCACACTAAACCTAACATCATCGCCTGAGTATATTCCGACACTAGATGTAAAGGATTGTTGAAATCGAAAATAGATTGCAGTAAATCTGTGTGCTGATTTACTTTTTCTACTAAAGATAGCTTAATGTGCGATCGCTCTTTTGTGACTGCAACATAGTGAACACCAGACTCTTTGCAAAAAATAACTGTGTCTGGCTGTTGCTGCAGCCAAGCCAGCCGCTGTCCAATAGCGGATAAATTGATAGATTGCCAAGTTTTGTATTCCTCAATCATCTGATTTTAAATTTTATTTAAATTCGATATTCTCTAAAAATATAGCCTCATCAACCCGGTTTCTATCAAAATGGCTGAGTCGCCCGATATCTGCGAAGAAACCGGGTTTCTAGTCAAGGCTGACGCAAGTCATGTTCTCATTTTCCAGCATGGTAAAGAACGAGAAGACAACAGAAATTAACTTGATTACAGCCGCTTGTACGCCACCAACTCCAAACCCGAAATCGAAAAATCCACTCTTTCCCAATCTTGCTTATCACCTTCCAATTTTTCAAAGGCTGCTGAGGTGAGCAAAATCTCTCCCCGTTCCGCCAGATCCTCTCCCAGCTTCGATGCTAGATTAAATTCTGAACCGTACATATCCTCTCCTTCCAGCATCAAAACATCGCCACAGCCGATACCAATGCAGAGGTAAATATCCATTTCCGGCGGCAGTGTCGTGTTGACAGCCGCCGTGTGTTTCACAGAGTCGATCGCAGCTTCCACCGCCGCTTTTACATCAGCAAAAACTGCAAAAATATTGTCTGCTTCCTCCTTAACTACAGTGCCACCGTATTCGGAAATTATCGGTTTGACAATTCCGTGCATCCGGTGAATCATTGCCAAAAAATGAATAATTCCGTAGCGGACTGTCGTGCGCGAAAATCCCGACATATCCATTACTAAAATGGCGTAATTTTTGCGGAAAGTGGCATTAATTTTTTCATCAATTTCAGCCATTCTTTCGGGATATTCGTTTCTTTCTTGCAACAAGGTTTCTAAGTAAGCACGGTTATTTGTTTTCATTTTTGTTTAATTAAATTCCCAATCACGACACACTTCTTGAGGGCGACCAGGCGGATGCACTGCACAAGTGATGCCATCCTTACCGTAATAATAATCGCACACTTTGCAAGGTTTAGTTTGCTCTAATTTTTTCATCAAAATTGCCCGGATTGTCTGGACTCGGTTGCGATACTTGTTTGCATTCGAGTGACTCGGTTCAATTGCCAACGCTTGCTCGAAAGCTGCTAAGCTGGAATCGTACAATTTAATAATTTGGGCGCTGTATTTTGTCCAAGCATCGGCGTGGCTTTGATAAAGTTCGACTGTATTTAAGTTTAAAATTCCGTATTCCGTCCAAGCCTCAGCAGAAGCTCGATCGAACTTAATATGGGCATTGAGCAAAACTTTTTTGATCGTTGCCAAAAGTTCCCTTGGCTGCCAAGGTTTGCTAACATAAGCCTCGGCGCGATCGATCGCCCGGGAAAATAAAGCTAACTGCTGTCCCTTCCCTGTTAAAAATACGATCGGTATGTTCCGAGTTTCGGGATTAGCTTTAATTAAACGACAAACACCGTAACCGTCTAGACGGGGCATTATGACATCTAATAATACTAAATCAGGGCAATTTTTCTCAATTTTATCTAGCGCTTCCACACCGTCAGATGCCTGAATTACATTCAATCCGCTGCATCTCAACTGATGTGAAATGCACTCCCGCTGACTGCGGGAATCTTCCACCACTAAAACTGTACTCATCACTCCCCACCTGGTTTCTGAGGTAAATTTTTTCGCTGCTTCGAGTAACCCTTGCTGAAATCAGTTTACCCGCCTTGGATGAATTTGTTATCACTGGCAAGCTAAACTTACTCAAATTGCAACAAATCTTAAACTGAGGAGCGAAGGTGATACTTATCAGAAAATGCTGGTTGCTAATACCCGAATAATTGTTGAAGTTTTGGGCGGTAAATATTGGGATTTTAAGCCTTAATAACGGCAAATCATACTGATGGGGGACAAAAACCTTGTTGAATTGCAACAGATAATGGGCTAATGTGTACGTTGAAGTTCTTAAGGACGACAAATGAATAGATTGCTCCTCACTTTACTTGTAAGTCCGACGCTGTTTGGATCTCTGATGTCTTTGAGCGCGATCGCAAATCCCGCTCAAATTGGCGAAACACCAAGCCAATCGGCTGATTCGCCCCGCTGCGTGCGATCGCCCCACACTCAGCGTCTGACTTGCGTGCGACTCCCCGCCAAAACCGCTGCTTCAGATTCTAAACCGACGATCGCTTGGCAGCGCCCTGCTGACGAACAGACGGCGATGCTGGATTTTTCGGAAGAAGAAAGCGATGCGGCCGTGGCGATGTTTGGCTGCGACTGCCCGGTTTGTATCAATTCCCTGCGGCAGTTGCGCGGTGTGCCGCTTTTACCGGTGTAAGGGCGATCGATCGAACAGCATTGGAAGTCAGGATCAAAAACCAGGTTTCCGATCGCTGCGCCCTTTCTCACTTTTAGAGAAATGGTAGTCAATCTGTTCCAGCATTTATATAGATTTTGGATCTATCAAAATCGGGTCTGCTTTTACGGCTTCTACAGCTATTACCCACAGTGTAATTAGCAAGGTTTCTTCAACAGTTCCTAGTTAAACTGGGGTTTTAGTAATGACTTACTTCTTTCAGTTGTTGTAACCCCCTCTACTTTTTAGCTAGAACTTGTTTAAGTTGAGCAGTTGCTTGCTCAATTTTTTCGATACTCCCTGGGTTGACCAATCCGTAGTAGTCAAAAACGTAAACTCGATTATTTTTAGTGGCTGTTAGTTGATTCCAAAATGAATCAGATTTAAATTGGTCTAAAATTCCTTCTTCCCGATCGACTATAATGATTATTTCAGGATTAGCCTCTAAAACCTTTTCCGCTGAAAGCGTCACGTAGCCTAGAACAGGGCTATCTCCTTGCAACTGGGCGGCGACATTTTTCACGTTAAACTTACCCAGCAAATCTCCAGCCCAACTGCTTTGATTTGGAGATAAAATCGGTTGTCTGCTTACCAAAACTAAAGTGGCAGGGCTTTGATTTGGGATGTCTGCTAAAAATGTTTGGTAGCGTTTTAACAGAGGTTCTGGATTTGTATTGAGGGATTTAGCTAAAGTAGTTGTTAACTCTTCTAGGGATTTCCAGCTATCAACTTGAGTAAGTAAAGTTTTTATTCCAAGCTGCTGCAATTTTTGCATTGTTTGGTCGTGAAATCCCGACGCACCTACGACCAAATTTGGTTTTAATGCGATGATTTTTTCCAAATTAGGAGGGGTGCGTTCGGTAGTGACTGCGGTAATTCCTGTAAATTTGGGGTTGCTGCTGACTAATGCGCTGCCGGGAATTCCCACAAGTTTGGTTGGGTCGAGTTGATGGATAATATCGGCGGTTAAAGGTGTTAAAGCTACAACTTTTTGTGCTGATTCGCTGTTAGTTGTTTGTGGTTGATTGGCTGGCGAAACAGCAGGAGTTGATTGCTGAATTTGGGGTAAAGTGGCGGCGGAGCAAGCGGTAAATGCTAAACTCAGCAACAGGATAGCGGTACGATAAAACAAAGTTTTGTACATAGTTTTGGCTGGAGTTACACCGAGTTTAGACCAGGTTGAGACAGAATTGACGGGAAGTTTGATCGCACTTTAGCGCTTAAGTATTTAAATATCAATAGTTTACGGTAGATTTTGTATAAAAAACCGCACTTATTGCCTGAAATCGGATTTTTTAAGTATCTCTTAATTTTTATTCTACCCTTTGGAACCACTACTAAGCAATAGTTTAAAGCCTGTGGCACTCAGATAGAACAGCGGATTGTGACAATCAGTTAATAGAAATAATTAGGAAGAAATTGAGAACTTAGTGCGAGGGCAAGGTTATACTTATCATACAAGGATTAAGTGTGAAGAGTGGGAGCGATCGCACAAATCTGCAAGCCTACAGAAGTCTCTAAAATTATAGCTTCTACGCCAAAAGTCTTAGCTAAATTATCAGGAGTTAAAACTTGTGCCGGAGTTCCTACAGAAAAAAGTTCTCCTTTATTTAACATAGCAATCCGCGAACTGTATCTAGCAGCTAAATTAATTTCATGCAACACGGTAATAATCGTCAACTTGTGTTTTTGATTGAGTTGATCAAGCAAATCTAACAATTGCAACTGATAGCAAATATCTAAATAAGTCGTAGGTTCATCTAATAGCAAAACTTGCGGGTTTTGAGCCAAAGCTAAGGCGAGAAAAGCGCGCTGGCGTTCGCCTCCTGAGAGTTGTTCGACAGGCCGATCGCGAAATTCCTCAATCCCAGTTTGACTGATAGCAACTTCCACCTTTTCCGCATCTTCCTTGCTCAATTCCCACTGCCACCAACCCTGATGAGGAGAACGCCCCAAACTAACTAATTGCTTTACAGTCAAACCTTCCGGTACTGTTTGCTGCTGCGGCAAAATCGCTAATTTTTGAGCGACAACAGCAGCAGGTTGAGTATGAATTGCTTTGCCATCAAGCAACACACTTCCTTGCTGCGGAATTAGGATGCGGCTAACTAACTTCAAGAAAGTAGACTTACCAGAACCGTTGGCACCGATGAGACTCAACCACTCACCAGGTTGTAAAGATAAAGTGATGTTGCGGGCGATCGCAACTTCGCCGTAGCCCCCAGTTAAATTTTGAATTTCTAAAGACATTATATTTTGTTATTGGTTATTGGTTATTGGTTATTGGTTATTGGTTATTGGAAAATTTAATGACAACTGACAACTGACAACTGACAACTGACAACTGACTAATAACTAGAACGCCGATAAAGCAGCCAAACAAACAGGGGAGAACCCAACAAAGCCGTCACCGTACCCACAGGCAATTCTACCGCACCCAAACGAGCCAAAAAATCAGCAAAAGTCAACACCCAAGCACCGCCGATCGCACTCATCGGCAACACAAACCGATAATCATTACCCACCAACAAACGCACCCCGTGAGGCACAACCAATCCCACAAAACCAATCAATCCGCCGATGCTGACAGCACTCGCAGCTAACAAAGTAGCAACACCCCCAATCAACAAGCGCGATCGTACCAGCGAAACCCCCAAACCAACAGCTAAATCGTCGCCCAAAGCCAGCAAATTTATCGAGCGCCCTAAAAAACATCCTAACAGCAAAGCAGTCAAAATATAAGGTGAAGCAACCTGCAAATCCGACCAACCGCGACCGTTCAAACTACCGATTAACCAATTCAAAGCAGCTTGCAAACGGCTGTCTTCAGCTAACAGCAGCAGTGTAGTTTGTATTGCCCCGAACAGAGAACTCACAGCCACACCGGCTAAAACCAAACGTTCAACAGAAATGCCAGTTTTAGTTTTTCCCAAAAAGTAGACCAGCATCGAAGTTAAAATAGCACCTATCCAAGCCGCCAAAGGCACCCAAGTTTGAAATATTCCCAAAGTCAGCATGGTAATCGCAACCAACCCCGCACCAGCCGAAATTCCTAATACAAAAGGATCTGCTAAACCGTTGCGGAGCAAACCTTGCAGCAACGCCCCCGACATTCCTAAAGCCGCACCAACCGTCAGCGCTGCCACAACTCTGGGCAAACGCAATTCCCATAAAATAGTCTGATTGGCAGCATCACCTCGGTGCAGAAATGCTTGCCACAATTGATCGGCACTCATGGATACCGCACCAAAAGAAAGCGAAAGGGCGATGGTGAACAGCAAACCCAATCCTAAGAAGATGACTGCCGGAAAAATGCGATGTTGTAGCCAGAGTTTTTTCACAATATATTATACCGCTTTGTTTTTCGATAAAATCGTCTTTTTGCCGAGTTATTTCTGTGCGATGGCCAAAACTACCAAGGGAAAATCTGGCTCGTTTGCGAGCCAATGAATGGAGGGATTGTAAAGCTCCCACCTGGCAAAGTTTGCCACCACACAAGCTCGGTTTCCCCAGGCTCCTGTTTGAATGCTTTCTAAATTAAAACCGCATTCAGCAAGCAAGTATTTGATGCCAGTTTCTGTCCAGCGAGAGCAATCTGTAGGACAATCGTGAATGCGAATCAAAAAGGGTGTGGTTATTAAAAAATATCCCTTGCTGTTGAGCATTCTATATATATTTTTTCCGCGGTAAGGCCAAAGTAAATGTTCAAATATCTGCTCGGCAATTATTAAATCAAATGTTTCATCAAGGCAAGACTCGCAAATATCAAAATCGGGATACTTAAGTGATTTATAGCTTTTGAAAGACTCCCAATTCCCCCAACTATTGCCGGATATTTCTAATACATTCAAGCCCTCTGGCTGCCAGCTTTTAACTATTCTGCGCGTTTCGCGGTTCATTACGACTGGACACCAATCTTCATTAACAGCACTAAATACCATATTTCCTCTGTTTTGAATGCTCGAACTCGTTAACTACAATAACAATAACCGATTCACCTGAAGACAATACTCCGGACAGTTTTTAAAGAGGGATGCGATGGCTTCGGCAAGCAACGCTTACGCAATAAATCACAGAAGCG
>NZ_JAUBQM010000042.1:0-53708 GCF_036701245.1 Microcoleus sp. Pol14D4 | reverse complement strand
TGATTGTCGGTATGATCGAATCAATGACGTGGCGATCGGCTAGCTCACTCTTTTAAGATACAAGGGGCGGGTTTTACAAACCATCTTTGCCTAACACTAATAATCTCGAAAACCCGCCCCGCCCAATGTTAAATCGCAATCTACCTTTTTGTTTTTTAATACCAATTATAAATTATGTGTGGACGATACACTTTAACTACTTCAGGTCAAATCATCGCCGAATTCTTCAAACTGTCGGAAGTTCCCGATATCAAACTGCGATACAATATCGCCCCCACTCAATCAGTTGCCACAGTAACAGTTGAAAAAGAAAAAATGCAGCGACAGTTTCAATTTATGCGGTGGGGTTTGATTCCCAGTTGGGCAAAAGACATGAAAATAGGTAGCAAGATGATTAACGCGCGATCGGAAACTGTAGCCGAAAAACCTGCTTTTCGCAGCGCCATCAAGCACAGGCGATGTTTGATAGTCGCTGACGGTTTCTACGAATGGCAACAGCAGGGAAAGAACAAACAGCCTTACTATTTTCAAAAGGCAGACGGCGAACCTTTTGCTTTTGCCGGTTTGTGGGAAAATTGGGAATCTCCAGAAAAAGAAAACATTGTATCTTGCAGTATAATTACTACCGCTGCTAACGAAACAGTGCAGCCGATGCACGATAGAATGCCAGTGATTCTCCCCGACAGCGATTGGGAACAGTGGCTAGATCCTGCTGTTAAAAATGCTCAGGAAGTTTTGCCCCTGTTAAAGCCGTATGCTTCGGAAGCTATGAAAGCAAAAGCCGTAAGTGCGATCGTCAATAGTCCAACTAGAGACAGTCCCGAATGTATTAGCGATCGGCAATAAATCATTGCAGCGGACAAAACCGAGATAGTTTGAGTTATGATGTAAAATGATGTTTGAGTTGTAGCTTGGGTTTTCTAAATCGCAGTTTAACTCAGTTGTTATTTGCTCAAACATTTTTTAAATCTTAACATCAGTTAGAAGACAAAAAATATGATCGGATATGTTACACTGGGTACCAACGATATTGAAAGTGCAGCAAAGTTTTATGATGCTTTGCTTGCTGAAATTGGCGCTCGAAGATTCATGGAATTCGACGGATTTATCGCATGGAGCGTTTCTCCCGCTCGACCAGCACTTGCTATTACAAAACCCTTTGATGGTAACACAGCAACTGTTGGCAATGGAGTAATGATAGCTCTTCAAGTTGACAGTCCAGAAAAAGTCAACTTAGTTTATAACAAAGCGATCGAACTTGGGGCTAAGGATGAAGGGGCGGCGGGGCCAAGAGGCGTGTTGCCGGGGTTTTATGCGGGATATTTTCGCGATCTTGACGGGAATAAGCTGAACGTGTTTTGTATGACTGAGCCAAACACTTAAGATTTTTATTTTTCGTGAGGCTCTCAGAAAAAAAGCTCTTTCCGATAGTTAGCTATTAGTTATCAATCCATAAATAAGAGTTGATAACTAATAACTAATGACTAAGGACTAAACTAACTGTCGTACATCCGCGCTTCAGCCGCCTCGGGATTTTCCTCGCAATACTCGTCAAAAGCCGTTTTCTCAAGCTTCATCGATCGCTGGTGAGAAGCCTCAGCCTGCATTTCCTCTACAATATCCCACGCTACCGCGCACTCTCTAGAAGTAGCGCCTTTCTCGGCACAGATAGTTCTGGCATCTGCGATCGCCTGTTCGATTTGTTCCTCAAATAAAATACTCTTCGGCTTCTCCAGAAAATCGCTTTTTGTCAAGATATCCGTGACCGAAATAATGCCCACTAGCTCGTCCTTAATCACCGGTGCCCGACGGATGCGGGTATTCGCGAACAACCTAGCCACGTATTCCACGCCCAAGTCAGGATTCACCGTAATGCAAGGTTTGGTCATAATCTCGAAGACGCGGACTTTTTTCGGGTCTACTCCGTAGGCTGCTACTTTATAGACAATATCCGTTTCTGTCACAATGCCGTAAGAATCTTGTTCGTGGCGGCGTTCCACAATCAACGCGCGCAAACACAGATCGTTCATCATCGCCACTGCTTCAGCTACAGTTGCTGAACCGCGAATGGTAACAACTTCTGTGGTCATAATATCTTGGGCTTTCATCATCATTTTTTATTGCTTCCTGCTTATAAAGTCTAGTGCGTCCCGATTGGCGGCTGTCCATGTGATTCGTCATCATTAGGACTTACCCTCAGAAACCCGATTTGTACCAAAATATTGGGTTTAGTAACGATAAATCCGGTTAGCAACCGGGTTTCTGAGAAATCGTGCGATCGCAAACTAATCATAAAACCTTTAACGGCATTCGGGATGACAAGTTGCCTGAAATAACCGCTCGCTGCCCCGGAACCTCTGGAGTCCGGGATTTAGGGCTAATAAGACGGGGCTAGCGTGCGATCCTCCAAGCAAGAGTGAAGTATTGGGGCGATCGATCTTTGAGCTTGTTGGGATCGGATTTTCCAGCCCCAGTCTCAAAGAAGCAAAAGTTAACACAAACTAAGCAAGTGCTTGCGCTCGCAGAGATCCCCGCCTCTGATAAACTTGATGGCTGGGAGTGCAAAAGAGCACAAGGCACGCATCAGCAGTTGGGAGGATCTAGTTCGTGGACAATGTAATCGGTTTAGAGATTATCGAAGTAGTTGAGCAGGCAGCCATCGCCTCCGCTCGCTTGATGGGCAAAGGCGAGAAAGATGAAGCCGACAGAGTGGCTGTAGAAGCCATGCGGGAGCGCATGAACAAAATTCATATGCGCGGCCGCATCGTGATCGGCGAAGGCGAGCGCGATGACGCACCAATGCTTTACATCGGCGAACAAGTAGGTATTTGTACCCGCGAAGATGCCAAAGATGTCTGCAACATAGATGAATTGATCGAGATTGACATCGCTGTTGACCCCTGCGAAGGTACTAACCTGGTCGCTTACGGTCAAAACGGTTCGATGGCAGTTTTGGCAATCTCTGAAAAAGGTGGTTTGTTTGCGGCACCGGATTTCTACATGAACAAATTGGCTGCTCCTGCGGCTGCTAAGAATCATGTAGATATTCGCAAAACGCCGACTCAAAACCTCAAAATTATCTCTGATTGTCTCGGCCGCAGTATTGAAGATTTGGTGGTGGTGGTCATGGATCGCCCCCGACACAAAGATTTAATTAATGAAATTCGGCAAGCGGGTGCAAGAGTTCGGCTGATCAGCGACGGCGACGTTTCGGCAGCGATTTCTTGCGCGTTTTCTGGTTCCAACATCCACGCACTTATGGGTATTGGCGCTGCACCCGAAGGTGTGATTTCCGCTGCAGCAATGCGCTGCTTGGGCGGTCACTTCCAAGGGCAGTTAATTTACGATCCGGCAGTTGTAAAAACTGGTTTGATCGGTGAAAGCAAAGAGAGCAATATCGCTCGACTTAAAGAGATGGGCATCACAGACCCAGACAAGATTTACAATGCTGAAGAGTTGGCATCGGGAGAAACAGTTCTGTTTGCAGCTTGCGGGATTACTCCCGGAACGCTGATGGATGGAGTTCGCTTCTTTGGCGGTGGCGCTCGCACTGAAAGTTTGGTAATTTCTTCTCAGTCGAAAACTGCTCGGTTTGTGGATACAATCCATATGTTTGACCAGCCGAAATCTTTGCAATTGAATTAGTGATTAGTTAGTGGTTAACAGTTAAATGTTAACAATTAACAGTTAACGGTTAACAGTCACCGATGATTAGCAATTAGCGATAAACTAAGAACTAATAACAGGTGACTGTTAACAACTAAGAAAGAAATAGTGACAAATCACAGATATGAATATTGCAGTCGTAGGTCTCAGCCACAAAACAGCGCCGGTAGAAGTTCGCGAAAAACTAAGCATTCCAGAACAGAAAGTTGAAGCGGCGATCGCCCAATTGCGCGGCTACCCGCACATTCAAGAGGTTGCCATCCTCAGCACTTGCAACCGCTTAGAGATTTATATTGTTACCAGCGAGTCGGAGCCGGGTGTACGAGAGGTTATTCAGTTCCTTTCAGAATGCAGTAAAGTTCCTTTGCAGTCTTTGCGTCCTCACCTGTTTATTTTGCTGCACGAAGATGCGGTGATGCACTTGATGCGAGTGGCTTCTGGTCTCGACAGTTTGGTGCTCGGTGAAGGACAAATTTTGGCTCAGGTGAAACAAACTCACAAACTAGCCCAGCAGTACAAAGGTGTAGGCAGAATTTTAGAGCGCTTGTTCAAGCAAGCTCTTACAGCAGGGAAGCGAGTTCGCACGGAAACTAGCATCGGTACCGGTGCAGTTTCGATTAGTTCGGCAGCTGCAGAATTGGCTCAAATGAAGGGTCAGCATTTAGCAAGCAGCAAAATTGCAATTATTGGTGCTGGCAAAATGTCGCGGCTTTTGGTACAGCATTTGCTCTCAAAAGGAGCTAGCCATATTTCGATCGTTAACCGCTCTGTGCGTGGCGCCCTGGAGTTGGCCGGTCAGTTTAAAGATGCTGAATTGCACCTGTATCAGCTCTCGGAAATGATGCAGATAATTGCCAGTTCTGACTTGGTTTTTACCAGTACGGCAGCTACCGAGCCACTGTTAAATAAAGCTAAATTGGAATCGGTTTTAGACCCGAATCGCCCTTTGATGTTGGTGGATATTTCTGTGCCGCGCAACATTGACTCGGATGCGAATGAACTCGCTAATGTGCGATCGTTTAATGTGGACGACTTGAAAGCAGTGGTAGCTCAAAATCACGAAAGCCGCCGCAAAATGGCAATGGAAGCTCAGGGCTTGCTGGAACAGGAAGTAGAGGCTTTCGATCTCTGGTGGCGCAGTCTGGAAACAGTTCCTACTATTAGCTGTTTGCGGGATAAGATAGAATTGATTCGGGAACAAGAGTTAGAAAAAGCTTTATCGCGTCTGGGTTCGGAATTTTCGGAGAAACATCAAGATGTGATTGAATCTTTAACAAGGGGGATTGTGAATAAGATTTTGCACGATCCGATGGTACAGTTGCGCGCTCAGCAGGATATTGAGGCGCGGCGGCAAGCGATGCAAACTTTGCAAACACTGTTTAATTTGGATGTGGATGTCAATCAGCAGTACAGCTAGTTTGTCATTAGTCATCGGTCATTAGTCATTAGTTCAGTTGACAGGAAAGCAGTTAGCCGTTGACTGGAAAGCAGAAGTCATATTATGTCCGGTCAATTACCATGAATAAAAATGCCTCCAACCCTTGTGGCAAAAGCATCATTCGGGAGGGTAAATTGCTCGAACCTGATATCAGTTATCATTCAACCAATAACTAATGACTAATAACTAATGACTAATAACTAATGACTAATAGGCGAATTTATCAAATAATCCTACTGATTGCGGGGCTATGGCTGGTTTTTGAATTGGCATCCCGCATGGCTGCAGAAATTCTGTGGTTTCAGGAAGTTGGATATCTTCAGGTTTTTTTGTTAAAGCTGAAAACTCAAGGGTTGCTGGGGACGATCGCAATTGCTGTTTCTTCTGTCTTTTTGCTCGGAAATTTGGCTTTAGCCAGCCGCCTGCAACATCCCGCAGCAGAAATGAAATCGCCGGTTGGGGGGGCGCTATTCGCTTCACTGAAGGCGAACAACACCGGGAAGAATACCGGGAAGAATTACAAATTACCTCTTGCTAAATCCCAAATTACTTTTTCCTGGCTGCTGTTGACGGTATTCGGATTGAGTTCGATCGCAACTTTGACAGTAATTCACTGCGGGCTGTTAGCTGGAAACAGCCTCACCTATTTCGGTATAGCTGACAATTTGCCTGCACCGCCCGTGCAGTTGGGAATTGAGTCAATCCAGCATGGGGCGGTGCAGCTATTTTCTCACTGGTGGCAGTTGGGCTTGCTGCTTGGGACAATGTTAGCTGTGGCAATTAAGCCTGATTTTTTGCTGCGGGCGATCGCCCTTTTTCTCAGTTTAGCGATCGGGCTTATTTTCGCCAGTCGCTGGACAAATGTTTTGCAATATTTTCACCCTATTAATTTTAACACAACCGACCCTCTTTTTAATCAAAATATTAGCTTTTATGTATTTATTTTGCCAATCTTAGATTTGCTAGGATTCGGGCTGACAGTTGTATTTTTGTACAGTTTAGTATCTTGTGCTTTAACATATTTGCTGTCGGGAAATAGCCTGAGTCAAGGGATATTTTTGGGGTTTTCTCGATCGCAGCAGCGGCACTTGTACGGGTTGGGTGCAGCTTTAATGCTAGCTGTCGCATTCCGCTACTGGCTGGGGCGCTACGCATTGCTCTATGCGCGGGGAGACGTTAGTTACGGGGCGAATTATGCTGACGTGACTGTGCGGCTGCCCTGTTATGAATTTTTGAGTATTTTAGCGGGGGCGATCGCACTTTTGATGCTGTGCCAGGTTTACCCATTCAAAATAAAAAATGAACTCATAAAAAAGATTATTTTAGGGTGGCTAACTTTAAGTTTTTTGGTAACTTGGCTGCTGCCCGCAATTGTGCAGCAACTCCTAGTTAAACCCAACGAATTAGCACGAGAAAAGCCCTACATCCAGCGCAGCATTGCCTTCAGTCAAGAAGCGTTTGACCTCAAAAAAATCGAAATAAAAACATTCGACCCCGCCGGCCAACTCACTTATGCCGACTTAGAAAAAAATAAACTTACTATTAGCAACATCCGGTTGTGGGACAAGCTGCCGTTGCTGCAAACCAATAGACAGTTACAGCAAATCAGACCCTATTATACCTTCCCTGATGCCGATATCGAGCGCTACACAATCAAAAATGAAAAAGCAAAAAAGGGAGATTCTGAAAGCCAACAAGTGTTTTTGGCAGCGCGGGAATTAGATTACACAGCAGTTGCCCCCGAAGCTCAAACTTGGGTGAACAAGCACCTGGTTTACACTCACGGTTACGGGTTTACTCTTTCTCCGGTAAATACAGTCGGTGTCGGCGGTTTACCAGATTATTTTGTCAAAGATATTGGAGTTGCAGCCCACAAAGGAAAGACTGCTTTGGAAGTAACTAGCGATCAAATTCGGGCCAGTATTCCGATCGGCTACCCGCGAATTTACTACGGCGAAATCACCGATACAGACGCCATGACGCCCACAAAAGTCAAAGAGTTTGATTATCCTAGCGGCGAAGAAAATGTTTACAATACTTACAACGGTAGGGGCGGAATTGCGATCGGTTCTATGTGGCGGCGCTGGCTGTTTGCTAATTATCTTAAAAATTGGCAAATGGCACTGACGCGCAATTTTACGCCAGAAACTAAATTGCTGTACCGTCGCAATATTAATAAAAGAGTCCGGGCGATCGCTCCTTTTTTGCGCTACGATTCCGACCCGTATTTAGTAGTAGCAAACGCCAATCTTAGCAATGATGATATAGAAAAAGAAAGAGATGAAAAGGGCAACGAGATTAAACCTTCACCCTCAGCTACTGATAAATCCCCCAACTATCTTTACTGGATTATCGATGCCTATACAGCGAGCGATCGCTATCCGTATTCCGATCCGGGCAGTCATGAATTTAACTACATCCGTAACTCCGTCAAAGTAGTGATTGATGCCTACAACGGGTCTGTTGACTTCTACGTTGCCTATCCCTCCGATCCGATTATTAACAGTTGGATTGCTATCTTTCCCGGACTCTTCAAACCCCTTGACAAAATGCCTCCCGCTCTCCGAAAACATATCCGATATCCAGTAGATTTGTTAAGCATTCAATCAGAACGCTTGCTAACTTATCATATGGAAGACCCGCAAGTATTTTACAATCGAGAGGATTTGTGGCGAGTTCCCAATGAAATTTATGGCAGCGAACAGCAGCCCGTAGCACCGTATTATTTGATTACAAAACTGCCAACGGAAACAGCAGAAGAATTTATTTTGCTCCTCCCATTTACACCAGTAAGTCGCAATAATTTAATTGCTTGGATTGCAGGGCGATCGGATGGTAGCGAGTACGGAAAATTGCTGTTGTATTTATTTCCCAAACAGCGATTGGTTTACGGTCCGGAACAAATAGAAGCTTTAATTAACCAAGATCCCATTATTTCCGAACAAATATCTCTCTGGAATCGCCAGGGTTCCAAAGCACTTCAAGGAAACTTATTAGTAATTCCCATAGAACAATCTTTACTGTATGTGGAACCTCTTTATTTAGAAGCCGAACGCAATAGTTTGCCAACTTTAATTAGAGTTATTGCTGCCTACGAAAACCGCATCGTCATGGCAGAAAATCTTGAATTGGCACTCAAGGCACTTTTTCAGCAACAATCTACTAATAAACCAGTCATTATTCGACCTCTAGAAGGAACAGCACCAGCGTTAAATAAATGATATCAATTCGGGTTGCACTCATCATGATTGTTGAATATTGACTGTTGACTCTGGGCTGAAAAACTGAATGGTTGAGTGTTAAGTATTGACTCGATTTTATTATTCCGATGCCAGCGGAAACGAGATAAATTACTGCGATTTCTGTTCGCTAGCAGCCTTAATATCCTGCCACCACACATCGACATAGGGCCACGTCAATCTCTCGTCTCTTCCAGAATCTAGTTTCACTGTCACCTCATAACGGTTAATATGCGTGAGTTCGCCTGTTTTGCCATTCAAATACAATTGTTTGGGATTGTCGGTGATAATTTCTACCCTTTGATTTAACAGCGGTAGCATCTGGGTAGAAGAACCCTGAAAGGGGTTTTTGCCTTTGAGCAGATAGCCGCCAATCAAAGAAAAGTACATTGAAGCTAGGAAAAAAGCTGTACATAAACCCACAATTACCAGTGTTTTTTGTTGTGAAAAACTGGTATAAACGCCCGTATATCCTACGATCATAGTTCCAAAAAACAACAAATTTGGCAGGTACAGCCCATCTTCCAGAAACACGCTACCAAAAAGCATCAGGGCTACCTGAAAACCAAATAATGCAGCCACCCAACTCCAGCCAGTTAACAACGATGCAGATAGTAGCCAATTCATTGCAATAGTAAGGGCGATCGCCATTGCTATTGCCCCAAGTGGTGCTGCATAATCGTAGTGTCTGAAGGGAAGAAGTACAAAAAATACTAAAGCATAAGCAAAACCCGCCAAAGCCAGTGCTAATCCACTAATTATTTCGTTCCAGTTCAGCATGGCGATGGATTTTTGGAGCGGTAAAGTGAAGCGTTCATCTTCTGTTGTTATAAGCCGTTGAAAATTCCCAGCGGACTAAGGCCAGAAATTCTAACCCTAGGGGACGCCACAAGAACCTTACCGCTATATTTAGGGGAGGGAAGCGATTTGTGAACCAAGCGTGCTATCCCAGTTTCCCAAGGTGCAAGATTAACGATGACCGCAAGCACAACTTAGCCGGATCAGAAGGTGATATTTTCAGAAAAGCAGATTATTTAGGGTCGATCGACTTAACAAATTGTTGCACAGGCTGCGGTAGAGCCGGCACAAAAGTCTTTCTAAAACCCCTAACATCGAACACTCGCCACAAAATACCTACCGCTACCGTTAAGAAAAATAACGCTCCCAAAAAATTGAACACAGTAGACAGAAAACCGCTGTTCCTTTTTTTCGGAGGTGTAATATGTTTTATGCGATATACAGCCGGCTCGTAATCTCTCGACTCCTCGCGATTGCGCCGCGGCGTTTTGGGTCGCGAACTCGCACTGCGCTTCTCAGTCAAACCCGTTTTATGAGTTTTAGTAAAACTGCTGGCCGACTTCAATTCAGAAGCGCCACGGGTTCCCGTTAACTTGCTAACAGAAGCCCCCGTTTGACCAACAGCAGCATCCTGAATTCTGCTGTTAGGGCGCTGAGTCGATTTGCGTTCGGCGAGGGTACGCATCAAACTTTGCAATTGCTGAGTCGCCGCCGGCGGGCGTTCTCCTTTCCTCGCCCAATTTAACAGCATCGCCCCGGTAATCCCGCAGAGATTCGTAGCGCCTACAGAAGCCAGCCGCTTCAGCAGAGGCTGGCTGTTGGACACAAAAATCACCAATGCCTCCGGGTGTTCGGTCGCCAAACCGTAAACGCACTGAGCCGTCGCCACTACCAGCATTGCTGGCTTGCTTTGATTTTTGATCGAAGGTTCGAGAGCTCGGTGTGTTTCCTGAGCGTCAGTTGCAATCCAGCCACTGTCGGCAAAAAATCGCATAAACTCTCTAGCTACTTGCTCTTGCTCTTTTTCCACCGCTTGCCCGGTCAGACGATCTATTTCGTCGTACACTACTTCCGGGATATAGCAAGTTCCCACCTTGGCATATTCTTGCCACACTTGGGTTCTGCCAGTCATTAAAACATCTGCATCAAAAGTTACCAATACAGGAGGAAGTTGATTAGCCATGACTTTATCCTATAGGCTTAGATAAGTTATTTAAACTTAATCGATCAAGTTTAAACAAATTTTGGGTTATAAAAAAATCAACTTTTGGTAGTAGATAAATTGCCCTGGGCGGCGGTCTTAATTGGAAATTAGTAGTTAGGAACCCGATCGCCCTTCAGTTCCCCAGTTCGATCGGTCAATTCCTAGATTCCACTAATTTACCGCAACCCAAGAGCCTATTACCAAAGATGCCAGACTACTGTTAGTTCCCGATGCCCAGACGGCCCGCCAAAGCCGGAGTCAACGGCAACAGGGCAGCAATCATCAAGAACAAAGCTAGCAAACCCAAAGCCGCGCGAGCGTCGTCAGGCTCAGTCAGCTCGTTGAGGCTTGGCCGTTCCAGATTCCGCTGTAAAATCAGAATCACGATCGCCCAGTACAGGGCCAAAGGATTAACTAAAGAAGCTATCGCCAGGACCACAAATGTCGCCAAAGTAGCGCGGCTTGCTATTTTCCGACCGTAGATGGCTTGCACAATTCTACCCCCGTCCAACTGTCCCGCCGGCATTAAATTAATTGCCGTTATTACCAAGCCCAACCAACCGATAACTACCAGCGGGTGAACGTCAACTATCTGCTGCTGCAACCCCGAACCCAAAACCACTTTTGCCAAAGTTCCCACCAAAACCGATCCCTTAAAAAATTCTGCGGGAATTTGAAACAGACTGCCGGGGTGAGACAGCAGCAAACCCGTTACCAGCATTAGCAGAGAAACTATTCCCCCAGCCGCTGACCCGGCAAAAGCGATGTCAAACAAAACTTTACGGTTGGGCAGCAGCGACTCAAAACGGTCGATCGCTCCAAAACAACCTATCTGCAAAGTTGGTATAAAAAACGGCCAACTCAAGCGAACTTTGTACCGGTTAGCCAGCACTCGGCGAGCAATTTCGCCAGAGCCTAAAACCGCCCAAATTCCGGCTGCAATTGGCAGAACTTCTAGATATCTAGCCGGCGAGTTAAAGAAATCGAAACCTAGCAGTAAACCGCCTGTCTCTAAGCTAGTAGCAATTGTTGCCAGCAGCAGCACGACGGCTAGGATTTTTTGAGACACGGTTGTTGGCTGCGGGTCGTTGGTGCTGGGCAAGATAATAACTATCGGCTTATCGTCCTGATTTTCTACTAAAAATAGGCGGTAGCGATCGTTTAATCTTTCTTCCAAACTTGCCGTCAAACGTGAGTGTACTTGTTCTGGGTCTCCCCGGAGATTGCCTTTCAAGATTACCCCATCTTGATAGGGAATCGTTTCTGTGGCAAAGAAAGTATCAATTCCAAATATGCCTTTAATTGCCTTGAGGTCTTCCACTGGAACGGGAATTATTTCTGATTCATTATTCGCAGGCGAGGAAGTGACGATTTTAATGGTTTCTTGGCCTGGTGGTCGCTGCGACTCAGGAGCGGAGAAAGCATCGCTTTGGGACTTTACCTCAGCAGTATCCGGGCGCGGGAGAACTGTATCGGATGCAGCCTTACGCAATTGCCGGCCCAGATAAATGTACAATCCCGTGGAGACCACGAGCAGCAACAATACCGCAACTAGATTGAGGTAAATTCCGGCGGCGAACAAACCAAAGAACAGCAGCCAGGGACTCATCAGCGCAACAGACTGCAACCAAGCCAAAATTCCCAGTTTGCCAAAAGGTCTGGCGCGATAAAATCCCCAACCCAGAATTCCCAGAGCAACCAATACGAGCGCAATTGTTGCCGTATTTTCCGATGCAACTATAGGCATTCCGGTTGCTTGCGCCAATAAGGGCTTTAATCTGTCGATCGCGCTGCGGTCGAGTAATAGCATTAAATTTTGGGGAATATGAAAGAGAGTTGTTGGGAACATATCCAAACCTATCGGAAACTAGCCTGATTACTAAGGATAACCTCTGAGGGCTACTCGGCCCACAACCTGCTGCTGGTGCTGTTTGAACATCACAGGATATAGACTATTGACACAATAGACTTTTTATGATATCACATCGGCTGTGTCAAGAATGTACTCAGAAGGGTATCAGTGTCGATCGCCCTGAAGCAGGAAGATTCGCCCAGTTTGGCAGGCGGGGCTTGTGCTTCGGATTTGTTTCGGATTCAGGCATCGGAAACAAATCCGAAGCACATAAGATCTCAGCCGCTCTTTCCTTGGCGGTATAAAAGTGCTGAAACCCTTGAGATCATTAATTTTGTGTAACGGGTACGGCAGGACTTGAACCTGCGGCTCGCTGCTTAGAAGGCAGCTACTCTATCCAACTGAGTTACGCACCCAACTCAAAAATTCCTAACAACATTATTGTATAGGTGCAGTGTGCGATCGAGCAAGTAAATTATGTGATGACTTACGCAGAAACCGCTTTGATCTACAAAAATCTGGCGTGCAGCGGGATGGTTCGGGAAAAAAACCAAGGTTATGAGAGTTTCTGTGCCTCCAAGACTGTATCTGACAAAAATTGGAGGGACTCACCTGCAAACAGCACAATTGTAAATTTACAATCAAAACTAGGTAGGACGAGAACTCGGGTAAAGTATGTAGAGGTCGAGGTAAAACCCAAATATTTGGTCGATCGCATCTCTCCCCAAATTAAGACCCAGCTCAGACTGGACAAGAGTCACAGGTGCTTTTTTCCAGATTTCGGTTATGTTAACATCCCCTAGTGACAAAGCCTAAAACACTGACCGCCTTAGCGAAAAACCAGAGATCGTCCCCTAATCTTAGGTATGAGTTGAGACAGAATGACTAATTGGCTGATGTTTAGTTATGTTTGCTAACATTCTGCTCGACTTGATATTTAATAAAAATGTGGTAGAACTAGATTGAAAGACTCAGGTGAAAATCCCTGATGGTACGGAGCCTCTATATAAGCTTCCTCTACGGCATCAAAGCAAAACAGTCAATCGACCGCTCGGCACGAGCGCGAAAATCAAGCGTTGCCAGTACAGCAGTTGTAAATTGTGGGCGGGGGATTTTCCTTCGTGCATTGATTGATACGCAAGGTTGAGAGACAATCTCAGCTTAGATACTTGTTAGCATTGGTTAGCAAAAAAGTATCGGAACGCTTGAGGAGAGAACCATCTCTGGGTGATCGGGAGCAATCCTGCTAATTTAAGTGGACTCGCTGAATCAAGAATCCCCTCGCCTTTAGGCATGGGGAGTGTCAAAAGCACAGCACCTCGGCCATGACAGGAGTCAAATCGCAGTGTCATGTTTATTCTGAAACGGCAGGATGTTGAAATAACCAATTTTCAACACCCAAAACGGGATCAACAAATTCCCATTCTCAATTATCAGGGGCAGACTTTTCGCCTAATCAGCGCCTTCAACGGCAAGCAAGCAGAAGACGCCAGAGCCTTGTGGCGGGACTTAACCGACAACCGAGGCAAAGCCTGTGTTCTGCTAGAAGAGCCGGATCGATATAGCGTCTGGGGAAAAGTCCGTTTAGATCAGCTTGCCGGTGAAGAACCGGCAGGTAATGAAGCAGCCAAAGCACCGCTGTTCGCGCAGGGTTGTCTGCTGCTTCTCCAAGCTGTTTACTTCGATGTAGAAGACCTCTTAGGCGCAAGGCAAGCCACATCGTTTCAGAAAGATATCGCCAAGGTATTTCAGCAGGGAAACTTCCCCCAGGCAGACTCCCCTGATGCGATCAAAAATTGGCTAACCGTTAGTCCCTTGCAAAATCACAAGGTGCCTGCTTGGCAAGAGCAACATCTCAAAACTTTATTGCAAGAACTCCACCGTTTGGGGAAATCATATTTTGGCAATACGGACTTCGCTGAGGGAGTCAGCGATGTGCTGCAAGATATGCCAGCCCCGGATCGGACTCAGTTTCTAGATTGGCTGAAACAATCAGCCCTGAACAAATTGTGGATCGTAGGATAGAAAATCTTTGACAATTGCTCAGACAATTGGACTGAGATAATTTAGCTTAGATAATTGCACTGTAGGGGGTAGGGGATATACAGGTTGGGTTGCCAACTTGTATTGACCAACCAAATTGTTGATTCGGTTTGGATGCCACCTATGGTCTGGCAATTTAACTAAGTTTCGATCGCATTCCCCACCCCGAATTATTGATATGAGTGGGGGAGTGTGAAAGCCAAAAAACCGATACCTCAACCTTTGAGGTTAGAATTTCAGAGATAGATTGGGTACTGTAAAAACCTTAAGGGTGGAGACATATACCGTATTTCTATCATTATATTTCCGGGTACAAGATCGACTAACGACTAATTTATTGAATTAGTAAATAGATATTATTCTTGCTTAGTCTTTCTAGAGTGTACGAGGCTCCAAGTCCC
The DNA here is from genome assembly GCF_036701245.1 of Microcoleus sp. Pol14D4. Taxonomy (NCBI): domain Bacteria; kingdom Bacillati; phylum Cyanobacteriota; class Cyanophyceae; order Oscillatoriales; family Microcoleaceae; genus Microcoleus; species Microcoleus sp. Pol14D4. The sequence goes on along the minus strand of NZ_JAUBQM010000042.1, from coordinate 39,067 downwards.
GACTACACACTGAGGACGCCAGTTATTCCGGAAGCGTCAGAGCAAGGTTTTTTAAGGTTTTTTGGCGAAAGAATCCTCATCTACAATCAAAGATTGAGATGGGGTGCGTTCAACCGCTAGTTAGGTCTCGTGGAATCCCTATGAGTAGCACTTCAGAAAAGTCATCTACATCTTCATCTTTACTGTCAGCTCAGACCCTAGTGATTGCGGGCATTGTCTGGGCTGTAATGGCGCTGCTGTTCTTTTTGCTGTTCAGCGTCCCCCTCTCAGCAGAAGAGGGTTTACCTCTTTGGTACTCGATCGGCACTTATATTTTTGAATGCGGAGCATATTTCGGGGCGGCTTTAGTCTGTTTTAGAAACTGGCAAAGCCCCCACATGGTCAGTGGGCGCAACGTCTGGCTGGGCATAGGTCTGGGGATGCTGTTCTATTTCATAGCCGGCGTGCTGTTTGGGATTTGGGAACTCTATTTCGGGTTAGACCCGGACGTGTCTCCCGCAGATGCGTTTTATCTGGGCAGCTATGTAGTCCTGATCGGGGGCATGGTTGTAGCTGTGACTTCCAAGCGACTGAATCTAGAAATTTGGCAGTGGGGTTTGTTAGCGGGAATTGCAGCCTTTGGGATTGCGGTAGCTATCTGGGTTGCTGCACCTGACTCTTGGAGAGCCCAGCTAGGAATGGCTCCGGCAGCCACTCAAGAAGAAGTAGTGACATCTGCACCAGCAACCGCTGCCACAGAAAGAGCGCCCGGTTTGGAAAATTCGTCCAAGATACAGGCAAAAGGAGCAACAGCGACCGATCCTGCATCCGCACTCCAGGAAGAAGAAGCAGCAGCAGAAATCAAAGCTCCGGCATGGGTGATGGCACTTGACAAGCAACTGGCGCCTCACAAAAACGCAATAAATTTGTTTTACATCGTTGGGGACGTTTTTCTGCTAATTATTGCTACGGCACTGCTGCTGGCATTTTGGGGAGGACGTTTTTCCCAATCTTGGAGAATGATTGCGGCTGCAACTTTTTCGCTTTACATCGCAGATATGTACTTTAAATGGCGCGATACTCAGGCTGAGGGTAGTTATCAAAGCGGCAGTTTGCTGGAAGTCTTTTTTGTTTTCAGCGCCATCCTGTTCGGAATTGGAGCTATCTTGGAACATGACATCTCAACCCGTTCTCGCCAGAGCAGGCGCACTCGTCGCGCAGCGTAGGGATTGGAGATTGGGGTTGCTTTGGCAAGCGATGGGGATGCGAAAGCTTTTTTGCCCTTGTCGGCATCTCTGAGCTTGAAATCGAAAACGAAGAATCACAGTTCGCTGACCGCTAGCCTGCGTCTTTTCACGTCTTTTTGCTGGGAAACTTGGCATGACGCCTACAAAACTCTCCGATTCAGACAAACGCGAACTCATCAGGCTGTACCGACAGTCCAACGAGAATACTATCACTCTGGCAAAGCGCTACGGAGTGAGCAGTTCGACTGTGAGGCGCATCCTTCAGGGTGCTTTGTCGGAGCCGGAATACGAATTTCTAGTCCAGCAAAAACAAAAGCGTTTGTCCGATCGCAGCAGTGTTTCTGAACCCACAGAGGCGACTACTGAGTCGTCAGCAGATGCCGCAATCAATCCTGTAGCTGTTCCCCTGTCGGAGTCAGCCCCTGTCCTGCAGTCAGCCTCAAATTCGAGACCGACAATCCGAAAGCGTTCTGGATCAGTCCCTGAACCAGTTGCAGAACTCGAAATTCGAGGGAATAGAGAGTCGGATTTGGATGTTTCTGATTTGCCAGATGCCAAAGCAGCCAATATTGCAGATCGAAGCCACCGCGCTGTTGTGACTGGTGAACTAAAGGCAATGCTGCCAGCAGAAGGGCTGCTGGCAGGTGAAGACTTTAGGGATTTCGAGGACGACGAGGATGAGGATGATGAAGACGATTTAGATGACGACTTCGACGAAGATGTAGAGGATGAAGACTCTCTGTTTGAAGGCAGTCTCCTGGGTTCACTATCGTCGGGCGAGTTGATCGAGCTTCGGGGGACAGGACTAATTCAAGTTTTGCCTTTAAGTGAAGCATCTATGCCCAAAATTTGTTATTTGGTGGTCGATCGGGCAGCCGAGTTAATCACCAGACCTCTAAAAGCTTTTGGCGAACTGGGTCAAATTCCGGCGGCGGAAATTCGCGAGAAAACCCTGGCAGTTTTTGACAATCACCGAGTGGCGCGCCGATTTGCTACTCGCAATCAAAGGGTTTTCAAGATTCCTGACAGCAGTATGCTGCAAAAAGCAGCGCCTTATTTGCGAGCTAAGGGAATTACTCGGCTGCTGATTGACGGTCAGGTATATTCCCTCTAAGGGATCAAATCTATTTAATATTGTACGGTGTCCGATTCTTCTGGATTTGCCTGAAATTTAGGACGTGAGTTTTGGGAATCTGAAATGTTCCACAGCGGTTGCAGTAGCGCACCTCCGATCAGTCCTGCACTCAGGCTCATTGCTAATACTATTCCTACCGGCAGTTGTATCGATTGAAAAAAGATAAAGTTTAAGGATACTGGGGCGGCGTTCTGCACTGAGATAATGCCGATCGCGCTTACTAAAATTGCTACTAAAAAACTAATGGCGAGCAGAGGAATTGTTTTCATAAATCGGTTGACAGGCTAATAATTTAACTCGCATACTTTTTTTATAATTAAAATATGTAGAAAATTTTTATTCTTGCAAACACCCAATTATATAATAATGTACAATAAGATTAGGGGAAAAGTCAAGTAGAAACGGAAAAAATAGAGAACTTTTCTTAATTAATTAAAAATTAAACAAACATAAATAAATTTACAATTCCCAAACTCAAACAAATCCAAGTGTATTGCAAATATATAACTGGCCCAGCAGTATCGATGATTAATGTTCAGAGGCTTTGCCAGAGTTATAAAAAATACGTAAGGTGCGCTTGGCGCACCTCACAATCCCAAGTGCTAGGGGAAAAACCCCCGTTGGAATAGGTAGAAATTTAAACAGGTTCTAACTGGGAAATTACCTTTTCCATGTGTTGGGCAACTTGGCTTTCTTTTTCCACAGAATTGGTTTCCATGTAAACGCGCATCAAGGGTTCGGTTCCCGAAGGCCGCAGCAGTACCCAGCCACCGTCTTCAAGATAAAGTTTAATTCCGTCTTTGCGGCCGATTTCCTTAACGCCGATACCTGCTACTTCTGTGGGGGGATTCTTGGTAAAAGATTCCAAAACGGCTGCTTTGTGGGCTTCTTCTAGGTGCAAGTCCAAACGTTTGTTGTACAGTGGGCCGTCGGCTTCTTTAATGGCTTCTTCGACTAGCTGAGAAAGCGGTTTGCCTTCATAGGCGATCGCCTCAGCAACTAGCATATCAGCCAAAATCCCGTCTTTTTCGGGAATGTGACCCAAAACGCTCAAACCGCCAGATTCTTCGCCACCGATGAGCACCGCAGTTTCCCGCATTTTTTCGCCGATGTATTTAAAACCGACTGCGGTTTCGTAGATTGTTAAACCGTACTTGGCGGCCAAATTGTCCAGCAAGTGGGTAGTTGCGACTGTACGGACGATCGCCCCAGTCAATCCTTTATTCTTAACCAAGTGACGCGCCAGCAGCAACAGTACAGTATTTGGAGTCAAGACATTTCCCAACTCGTCAACAATACCAAAGCGATCGCTGTCGCCATCGGTAGCTAAACCCAAATCCGCCGAATCCTTCTTAACAGCTTCCACCAACTCGACTAACTGTTCGCCCTTGGGTTCCGGCATTCCGCCCCCAAACAGCACGTCGCGGTAGGTATGAAAACTTTCGACATCGCAGCCGCAGTGTTCCAAAACGCCGTCGAGATAGCCGCGAGAAGTCGAGTAGAGAGCGTCGTACTTCACCTTCAACTTAGCAGAGCGAATCCGCTCCACATCGATCAAAGTATAAAGAAACTTCAGATATTCAGGTTTCGGGTCAAAACTGGAGATTTTATCGTTGTGGCTGCCTTTGGCTGGGGCATCAGAAGCACCAGCAATATTTGCCACAATTGTATCAGTAATTTCCGGGGTTGCCGGGCCCGCGTAGTCGGGGATGTATTTGATGCCGCAGTAAGGTGCGGGATTGTGCGAAGCAGTGAACATCAGGGCTCCTGCAGAGTTGAGATGCTTGGCGCTGTAGGCGATGACTGGTGTGGGGCAATCTCGATCGACCACTTTCACAGTCCATCCCAAATCTGCCAATACTTCGGCCGAAGTGCGGGCGAATTCGTCTGCCAGAAAGCGGGTATCGTAGGAGACTAGAACTGGGCGGTCTTTGGTGTAAGCGGTTTCTAGGTAACTGGCGATCGCCCGAGTGACTTTTCGCACGTTGGCAAAAGTAAAGTCATGGGCAATCAGTCCCCGCCACCCATCGGTTCCGAACTTAATTTCTGTTGAATTGCTGCTAGCGCTCATTTTATCCACTTCCTCTCGTCCTACTAATCCTACCCGAACGCATAGCCTTAAAGACATACTGGTCGTGCTGTTTGTGAGGATCGATCGCCCGTGGGGCCCGCATCAACCTCATCCTATCGTTGTAGGGGCAGGCTTGGGCCTCCGACCTCCGGGATCGAACCAGTCAGAGTGGGCAAAATGTGGGAGAGATCGGGCGAGTCACTCGCTAATTCCGGTTTTGAAGGGTTGTTTGCCGATAGAATGGACGACGGACGATCGGTTGTGCGCGATTCCCTACGGGATAGCTTCGCTTCACGGGGAAACTAAAAAACCGATCGCAAAAAACGGCCCTGGCAATGGCCTTAACGAAATCCACATAAATCTCATCCTCATCTCAAATTTAATTTTTTATTTAGAAAAGCCCATCGTTAAATTTGTTAGGATTTCCTAACAATCGCCAGACTCAAAATACATTTTTAATTCAGCTATACAAATAAATTAACTAAAGTCACCCCTAGATCGTGCTGTAGCCTAGCTTCTTGAAGAAACGAAGGCGCTCAACCAAAGCGATCCAAAATAAAGATCAGGTATTTCAAGCAGCAGTTTTTTTTAAGCAGACTTAACTTTAATTTTCAGCTTTTAAGACAAATTAAATTTATTTCCAGCCTTCTTTGATACGTCAAAAAAATACATTAGGGTCGCGATCACAGGGTAATAGTGATCGATCGCACAATAAATAATGTTATTAACGTGCAGCTTATAAAAGATGCAGGCAGTCGAGCCAAATGGCTTATAGCTTTAAGCGTAATGGCTGATGACTGTCAGCCTACAAATGCAGAAAATTGTAGTTAACAACATTAAAATTTAGGGGAATCCATCGGGTGCGACTTAATAAAAAAACGAGGTTTATCATGACGGGTATTTCACAAATATCTTCAAAATCTTTACCAGCAGCCGACCAACTTCAACAGGGCGCAACTCAGGCGTCTCAAGGTATTACCGGATCGGACACTGACAAACTCCCAAAAGCTAAAGGTGTCAGCGTTTCTTCCTTCGCAGTTAGCTGGGCAAAAAAATATTATAGTACAGTTGCGACACGAGAGAACCAAGCGTCACGCCAAATTCTCCCAAGCCTCGATTTAACTAATTTTGAGGGAAATAGAGCCCAAATAGTTGACAAATTGACAGGTACCCTGAAACTAGCCAGCGAGATAGCTTGGAGTAGAGTAGAAGCTCTTTTAGAGAAACAAATAGAGCGACACGCTATCGATCCAAGTTTAATTAATTCTTTAGAAATTGCCGCCGATTCTCGCACCTTATATAAGAAAGCAATAGACGCTTATGCGGATAGAGAACCTGTTTTCCGGTTGTCAGTGCTGGTGGGAAAGGATATTATTAAAGTGAGGCGAAAACACTCAAAGACAGATCCGTTAGTGCTGGGATTTGTGACAATGGAGTTTCAATACACTAGCAAAATCTTGTTAGGATGTCTTTCAGAGTCAGAGCGAACGGAATTTGCGCCCTACTTAAAAGTTGTAGACGACTACCTGCACATTCCCTACGGAGAGATTAACGAGGCTGCGGCGAATCACTCCCCGAATTCAAGAGCTCTATTAGCCGTTCAGCATTTATTGCAACAAACGACTCAGATTGCTAGTGCAGTGTACGATCGAGCTAGTTCCCAGCATCAAGGATACCGCAGTAGCAGCGGGTATTTGAGCGATCGCGAGGTAAAAATTTCTGGTATCCGGGATGTCGAGATTTTTCAAAGCTATTTGTGCTGGTGCGTTTTGGAAGGTAACATTCACCCGGTACAGCAAGAATTGTTTCCAATTTGCGTGATGTTGTACCCCAAACTTCATGTAAGTTGGGAGTTAGTGCAGGATATGCTGCTGATTTTATTTTGGGAAATATGCGAGCGGCTTCCTGCTGAAGATTTAACGGTATTTGTACCTTACTTGCGTACTCTGACTGAGATGTTTTCCAGCGATGTTTTTGAAAATTAGATAATTGGGAATTGGCAATTACCTCAAATTTACCAATTGCCTATTTAAAACTAAAAGCTGCAACTGCCAAACATCCCCAACCGGCAATAAAAGCAACTCCCCCCAGTGGCGTAATTGCACCCAGCCATTTGATATCGCTCAAACTCAGGGCGTACAAACTGCCTGAAAAGATGATTGTACCCGCAATAAAAGCCCATCCAGCGACTGCAAAAAATGTTTGAGACTCTTGGGCGCGGCTCAGGAGTAAAGCGACGAGTAATAAAGCCAGGGCATGGTACATTTGATATCGGGCGCCGGTCTCAAAAATGGTTAAAGCTCGATCGCTCAATTGATTTTTCAAAGCGTGAGAGGCGAAAGCACCGCCTGCAACGGATAAACCTCCGAATACTGCTGCCGTTGCTATAAAAATGCGAATTAAAATTAGCGTTGACATAATATTTATTGAATTGGGAAGAAGGAAGTTCGGCAACGAGCACTGTACAAGATGCAACGGATGTCAGGAAGAATGAACAAGAAAGAAGAAAAAAGCAGGAGGGAAAAACATTTAATTGTTGATATCGAATGTGCGCGGTGCGTGCCTTACTTGTAATTGCGAGCCTCCGCGAAGCAATCGCATAGTAGAGATGTTCACTGGCCTAACTCTGGGAAGGGAAGGTGCGCGGGGCGCACCCTAGGCTGATGATAAATTAACTTTTTTGCAGATATTTTTAACCTATTTTCGCACAGCTTCCAGCAAGCGAGAATAGTAAAAGCTAGTGCTAGTCATTGCTGTTCTGTTAATAACAAAACCATTGCTTTCTAGGATTTTGATAATATCAGCTTCGCGGTGCTGGTAAGCGCGGGTAGTTTTGCTGGGGCCTGGGAAAAGTTCACCAATTTTTTTGAGGGCGGTGAGTGCTAAAGTTTTCGGTGCAAAACTAAGAATTAGTCGCGATTCGGCGATCGAACTTAGGTGAGCGATCATTTCTGCAGCCTTATTTTGAGGATAGTGGATTAGGACATCCAAACAAATCACTGTGTGGAATTTGCCGGTTAAAGCTTCCAAATCTTGGGCGGCGAAGGAGATGTTGTAGAGCTTGCCGGGAACTGCTGTCGATCGATCGTAAGCTTCTGCTACCATCTTTTCCGAGATATCGCTAGCGCAAACAATTGCCCCAGCGTCAGCCAGAGGAATGCTCAGAGATCCAACACCGCAGCCAGCATCGCAGACACAAAGCCCGGACAAATTGCCGTCAGCTTGCAGCCATTCGATGACTGTATCCACCGTTTTCTGGTGCCCGGTGCGGATATCTAGCTGAACTTTATTGACTTGGCCCTCGCCGTAAATTCGCTGCCAGCGATCGAAGCCCGTCGAGTTAAAATACTGTCTAACTATAGTCTTGTCGTCTACCAAATTCATCGATCTGCCTGCTGCTGAGTTATTGCCAACGGTTAGATATTATATAGCAATCCGGTTCCGAAAATGTGCAACTTGCAACTACAGATTTTAGATTGGCGATTTTAGATTTTCCATGAAAACGGCACATCTAAAATCTGAAATCTATCAAGTAATACCAGTTCGCGGATTCCTTCTTTTTCAATTCTTTAATTTAGAATGGTATAACAGGCTAAAAAAGTCGATGCCAAGTCAATTCCTTTGTCGTCGCATTTAAATTCCAGCGCAACAATTGAGTTGCCGATTTGCCCATAATTCCCGAAATTCCGATCGCCCTTCTCGGAGATTCAGTTGCCAGGGCGATCGCACTTTCGGCATCGCAAATCCCCCATTCCACCAAATTCTGCACTCCCGCCAACAGTGGCAGAGTTGTACCCGCCAAAGTAGCAGATTCCAGAGGCGAGTGGTAATCTAATCTTACCCAAGCTGTACCTTTTCTGACTTCAATTTGTCTGGAATCCCAAGGATAAACACCGTCAGGCAAACCCAAAGGAGCCAAAGCATCGCTCACTAAAAAAACGCCTTTTTCATACCTACCAGCGCGCAGAAAAAAATCAATCATTGTCGGAGAAACGTGCTTCCCGTCAGCAATTAAACCGCATTTTACGCCCGGATGAACAATCGCCGCTCCCAACAAACCCGGTTCTCGGTGGTGCAAACTCGGCATCGCATTAAAAGCGTGAGTTACCATTGAAGCTCCCCGCTCAAATGCTTGTTGGGCTTGCTCTGCCGTCGCTTGAGAGTGTCCGAGACTCACGGAAATTCCCAAACTTTGCAAATAGGAAATTACTTCGCCAGTGCTGTCTAACTCCGGCGCTAAAGTAATTATTTTGACAATATCGGCACAATCTCCTAAAACTTGCTTGACATTTTCTATAGTGAGCGGTAACAAAAACTCAACTGGGTGAGCTCCTCGCTTCTGGGGGTTTAGAAAAGGGCCTTCGAGGTGAACACCGAGAATTTCCGCTGTTTTGGGCTTAATTGTTGCCGGAGCAGCGGTTTGTACGGTGCGGATATAATCAGCTATAGTCGAGAGCGATCGCCTAAACTTATCCAGCGAAGTTGTCACCAAAGTCGGCAAAAAAGCATCGACTCCCTGATTCCACAAAAATTGACAAATTTTCGGCAACATTTCAATATGCTTGCTTTCTAAATCGGGAAAAGCAAAACCTAGGGCGCCGTTAATCTGCAAGTCAACACCGCCGAGAGAAAGCCAATCGCCTGCTACATCAAGCACTTGCAAATCGGGAGGACAAATCCGTTTAAATACGGCGTCCATAGGCCAAACTTCTTGAATGATGCCCATTTCGTCAACAGCAAGCATCTGCAAATCCTTGCAACCGGGGAGGCGAACATTGAGAATATCTGTGCGGGCGGCAGGTAGGGTTTTGGCTTCAGTCATCCGATTTTAGATTTTAGATTTTAGATTTTAGATTTAATATTCGCTACGGATAAATCCGGTGGGTGGCGATGAGGAGGGGGAGCTTTTTGCTTTTTGCTGGCTCCAGGGTGGCTCAGACAGCGACTTGTGGCCAAATTGCTTTTAAGGGTCAGTTTTGGTACAAAATATCTAAATTGGAGTTAACGCAATCATTTAAAATTAGCATTTATCTGAAATCTCAAATCTGAAAATTTTATGAATCAAGCGACAGTTGGAATTATCATGGGTAGCGATTCGGATTTGCCAACCATGAAAGATGCGATCGCAGTTTGCGAAGAATTCAGTGTTGCTTGCTCCGTGGCGATAGTCTCGGCGCACCGCACCCCCGATCGCATGGTGGAATACGCCCAAACCGCGCACCAACGAGGCTTGAAAGTCATTATTGCAGGAGCCGGGGGAGCAGCGCATCTCCCGGGTATGGTAGCATCTTTAACGCCCTTGCCAGTAATTGGCGTGCCTGTACCGAGCCGCCACCTGCAAGGCCTAGATTCGCTGTACTCGATCGTGCAAATGCCAGCGGGGATACCCGTAGCAACAGTGGGGATCGGCAACGCTAAGAATGCTGGCTTGTTGGCAGTTCAGATACTGGCAGCTCATCAGCCGGAATTGCTAGAGCGAGTCTTGCATTACCGCAAAAATTTGTCCGAATCTGTACTGAAAAAACAAAATCAATTAGAAGAGCTAGGCTATCATAACTATCTCAATCTCAACAAATAATCCATAAACTTTTGTAGTAAGATTGGAAAGTTTTCCGAATATTGCTGAGCTTACTAGCCGTAAAGAGGGTAAAAGTGATTAAAATTACTGTCGGAAAGAAAAAGTCGAAACAAGTCAGGCGGGAGACTTTAAATTTGCCAGCAGCTAAATTTTTTACGAAAGTCAACAGGTTGAAGAAGTTAGCACGGGCGATCGCCCGGCTCACTCCCAGTTGGCAAGCCTGCATACCTTTAGCTGCAATCATCGTCTTGGTGTGGGGATATGCGGCGGTAGCCCAAACAGCTCCCGCGCCAACCACCGAGGAACAATTAGCCAGCCTTAAAGTGGGCATGGATACCATGTGGGTCATGGTGGCGGGGATGCTCGTGTTCTTTATGAACGCCGGTTTCGGTATGTTGGAAACAGGTTTTTGCAGGCAAAAAAATGCAGTCAACGTGCTGTCCAAAAACTTGATTGTTTTTGCGCTTTCTACGATCGCCTTTTGGGCGATCGGCTTTGCCTTAATGTTCAGCGACGGCAACGGTTTTATCGGCAGCAGCGGCGGATTTTTCCTGTGGAACGTAGCTGACAACAGCCCCGCCACAGGAGACGCTTATCAAGGCATTTTCAGCGCATTAAACTGGACGGGAGTCCCCCTCAACGCTAAATTCTTTTTCCAATTAGTTTTTGCGGGAACTGCTGCCACGATCGTTTCAGGAGCCGTTGCAGAGCGAATTAAATTCCTTGAATTCTTAATTTTCAGCTTGCTGCTAGTAGGCATTGCTTACCCGATTACCGGACACTGGATTTGGGGCGGCGGCTGGCTGGCAAAAGCCGGCTTCTGGGATTTTGCAGGTTCGACAGTGGTTCACTCGGTAGGCGGTTGGGCTGCTTTGATGGGAGCGGCATTTTTGGGGCCGCGGATCGGCAAGTACCGCGACGGCGATACTGTGGCGATGCCGGGACACAATATGAGCATTGCCACCCTGGGCTGTTTGATTCTGTGGTTGGGTTGGTTCGGGTTTAATCCCGGTTCGACAATGGCAGTCGATCCAAATGCGATCGCCCACATTGCGATCACCACCAACACCGGCGGCGCCTTCGGGGGAGTTGCTGCAACGATTACAGCTTGGCTGTACCTGGGCAAACCCGACCTTTCCATGATTATCAACGGCATCCTTGCCGGCTTAGTCGGCGTAACAGCTAGCTGCGCTTGGATCAACGTGCCCAACTCTGCCATAATCGGCACGATCGCCGGTATCCTGGTAGTTTTCGCAGTAACTTTCTTCGACAACTTGAAAATTGATGACCCTGTAGGAGCAACTTCAGTTCACTTAGTCTGCGGCATCTGGGGAACTCTGGCAGTTGGGCTGTTTGCTGACGGGCCTACAACTGGACTTTATACCGCAGGCCCGGCAGCCGGATTGCTTGTGGGCGGAGGTTTCGGTCAACTCTGGGCGCAGTTGGTCGGCATTATCTCTGTAGGCGGGATGACCGTGCTGCTGAGTACGATTTTTTGGATGGCACTCAAAGCTTTGCTGGGTATCCGCGTTTCTGCTTTAGAGGAGGCTGAAGGTTTGGATATCGGCGAACACGGGATGGAAGCTTACACCGGGTTTGTGAAGGAAACGAGCTTGGACAACAGAAGTGAGAGCAGCTACGGCGGTTATGCTGGGGGTTCTGGAGGCAAGACTACCAAACTGTAGAGCGTGCGAAGAGATCGCTCAATTCAGCTTTCGTTTCTTAAATTAGCTATTTATCAGCTAATTGACCCCTTTATTCAGAAAAACCCAATCTGAAATAGCCGCCAACTTATGGCTGTCTATCGTTGTGCTCGCGTTTCAATCTTCAATGCGAACGCGGGCATATTTTTATTGTTAGTTTACTTTTAATGGCGTACATATAGCAGTTTTTGATTTCATGAGAGCTGCGTCGATAATTGTTAATTGGTAATGGGGAAATAGGAATTGAGAAGCTCTAACAGACGAGCTTTGTAAACTGGTGTATTGATTAGAGTTTATCGCCAATTGCTTTAAGTTCTTCAACGATGCGCTTGTTTTTGGGATTCCTGCTGCCATCAAGGCGGGCGGAGACAACAGTGATTATTTCTAGTATATCTTTAGCTAAATCCTCGTCACAGCTAGCATTTTCGGTTTGATTGATAATCACTACCTCTGTCCCAAAGTGTTCGCACAAATTAAAAATTAGTTCCGAACCAAATCTCAGCAGTCTGTCTTTGTGAGTTAACACCAACCTTTCTACTTGATTGTCTGCGATCGCCCGAATGAGATTTTGTAAACCCCGCTTACTGTAATTAACCCCAGAACCCACATCATCAATGATTTGGAATTGCCAGCCGTGAGATGCACAAAACAATTCCAAAACTTGTTTTTGTCTGTCTAAATCATCTTTTTGGTCGTTACTGCTAACCCGAGCGTAAGCTATGGTTAAAGCGCCGTTGGGTTTTAAGCCGAGAAGATGAGCTAGGTCATACCGTCTGTGACCGTTAGCCGTGCGTTCTGGTATTAGTTTGCCTTCGGCTTCCCACCTGCGTAAGGTAGAAGCGCTTACACCTTTAATTTTGGCTGCTTCAGTTATAGTTAATTTTTTCATTTTTGGATTTTAGCATCCGAACTGAGTAAGTTCGATCACTTTTAGATATATTTTTGTGCATTGCAGCAGCTTTGACAAATCCGATTGCGGTGCAATAAAGTTTGGTAGGCAGATTTTTTATGGTAAAGTAGTGCCAAAAAGCAAAGTTCTGCATCGCCACCCTTGCCCAACACAGCACAGTGCTTGATTCTTACAAGAATTGAGGCTTGAATTGAGCGGTAAAATTTGATGCAGCAATCAGTGCACATTATTCGGTGTGAGGCCTGCAAATAGCTTGAGTTTATGGAGAAGTTTGGAGGAGGTAGCAGAAGTAGAACTCATAAATCCCTCTTAGGAATGGAAGTTAGCCGATCGAAAACTATTCCGGTTTGGGCTTTGCTATCTTTGGTGACGAACGGGGTACTGATGTTCACAGTCGCTCAACTACTGCTGCGGGGACACAACTTGACAGAAAGTTTCCAGGCGAATGATGCGGTGACGGCAGAAGTGGCTGAGGAACAAAATGACAAACCGATCACCTCTGCAAACGCATTGCTAGACGTGCCCGTTCCAGGACCGCGACATAAATGGACTTACCAGCAGTGGGTGACGCAGTTGGGTCGCGAAGCTGAGGCGGCGGCTGCGAATCGACCATCAAGACTGAGTGTTTTGGCTGGGGATTCTCTAAGTATGTGGTTCCCAACCAAGCTGTTACCAGTCGATCGGTTTTGGCTGAATCAAGGGATTTCGGGGGAGACTTCCGTGGGTTTGCTCAAGCGGTTGCAGTTGTTCGATAGAACCGCGCCGGATACGGTATTTGTGATGATTGGGATTAACGATTTGTTGCGGGGAACCAGCGACGAAGGGATTTTGGACAACCAGCGGCAGATTATTCGCGATTTGCGGTGGGCTCACCCCAAAGCACAAGTGGTTGTGCAGTCGATTTTGCCCCACAGCGGGGAACAAGCTACTTGGGAAAATCGCGATCGGCTGTTGGCGATTCCTAATAGTCGGATTAGGGCAATAAATCGGCGCCTGAAAGAAATTGCTAGTTCTGAGAATGTTTTGTATCTGGATTTGTACCCGCTGTTTGCGGATGCTGACGGCAATTTGCCAACCGAACTCAGCACAGATGGCTTGCACCTTAACGATCAAGGTTATCTGGTTTGGCGATCGGCCCTGCAACTGTTCGATCAGATGCAGTTGAAAAATTAATCCTTAGTCCTTAGTTAGAAAGATAAAGGATGAAGTCATATTCTCCCCAACTCTCCCCCTTTCCTTCTCCCACTCTCCCCAACTCAATAGTCTCCCCCTCTCCGATTATTTTGCGATCGCGGGCTATTTCAAGTAGCCACGGATAGATTAAGAAATATGATAGTTAGCTATTTAGTATAGGGTGATACAGAATAACTGTGGGTACAAATGGTGCAATCCAAAAGGCATAGACCATTGGATGGATAATTGACGAATTTAGATGAGTCCGGCTATACGAAGTCGGGGGGTTGAGGATTGGGGAATTATCTATTGAAGATTTGTTCCGCTAAAACAGGGACTTAAAACCAAATAACTATTGCATCTAAAATCCTCCCATCTAACATCGGCTCGGTCTTCCCTGAAAATTGCTGAGTATGAGAAGGTACAACTAACGTGATCAAAAAAAGTTTAACGATCGGCATCATGGCACTGTGGCTGTTAAGCGTACCGCTGACGGACAATGCCTTAGCTCAAGATGCTGCTGGTGCTGCTGCGGTGGCGCCGAATCCGATCGACAGCGGCGATACGGCCTGGATGTTGGTCTCCTCAGCACTGGTATTACTGATGACACCGGGGCTGGCGTTTTTCTACGGGGGACTGGTGCGATCGCGCAACGTCCTCAACACCATGATGATGAGCTTAGTCATGATGGGACTGATCGGCGTCACCTGGACCCTGTGGGGCTATAGTTTGGCTTTTGATGTCACCCCCAGCAACCTCAATGATAAAGGGTTTGCTCAAGGGATAGAAACCTTCATCGGTGGCTTCGACTGGATGTTCTTGAACAATGTCACGGCGGACAAACCAGATCCGATCGGCTACGCGCCAACAATACCCCACCAAGTCTTCATGGTGTACCAGATGATGTTCGCCATCATCACTCCAGCCTTGATTTCAGGGGCTATCGTCGAACGGGTAACATTTAAAACCTATTTCTGGTTCGTGCTGCTGTGGTCTACCTTCATCTACTCTCCTCTAGCCCACTGGGTTTGGGGTAAAGGCTGGCTGGGGGCCATGGGAGCTCTCGACTTTGCCGGTGGCACCGTCGTACATATCAGTTCCGGCGTATCAGCCGTAGTCGCAGCTTGGATGATCGGGCCCCGCAAAGATCACTTGAACAAGCCCCACACCCCCCACAACGTACCCTACGTCTTGCTTGGAATTGGGATACTGTGGTTCGGCTGGTTTGGCTTCAACGGCGGTAGCGCTTTGGGATCTGGTTCTTTAGCAACAGTGGCTTTTGTCACCACCATGATTTCAACAGCAGCCGGCGGTTTAACTTGGACAATTGTGGAATGGGTTCTCAGAGGCAAACCGACAGCAGTCGGAATTGCCAGCGGTTTCCTAGCCGGATTGGTGGGCATCACACCTGCGGCTGGATTCGTACTTCCAGTGGGGGCCCTTTTGATCGGATCGATCACTTCCGTTTGTTGCTTCTTTGGCGTGAGCTTGCGAGCTAAGCTGGGATTTGACGACTCTTTGGATACCTTCCCAGTTCACGGTCTCGGCGGGACTGTAGGGGCGCTGCTGACTGGGGTATTTGCAACTAAAGCTGTGAACGCGGCCGGAAATGACGGGCTGTTTGCCGGGAATCCGGGGCTAATCGTCACCCAGTTTGTAGGCATTCTAGCTACTTACGTGTTTGCGGCTGTCGGCACTTTTGTGATTTTGAAAATTCTGGCGCAGTTTATGGAACTGCGAGTGCCGTCCTCTGCTGAAGACCAAGGTTTGGATATCGGTCTGCACGGGGAAGAAGCTTACGGTGAGGATTTTGCCGGCGGTTTCAGTTCGTTTGAATCGGGTTCTCCTTTTGCGCCGAAAAAGGTTTGAAACTATCATAAGACTGACGCACTCCAGCCTGTGAAACCCGGTTTCTCGGTAGAATTATCGGCTCCCAAGCAGATTTTTCTAAGAAACCGGGTTTATTTGCCGAATTTTGCGCCGAAGAAGGTTTTAATCTGTGATTGGCCGTTAGAGTCAATAATATTTGGGTTGCCCCGTTTTGCAATTGTTGCAGGCGGGGTTTTCAAATTTGAGATAGGAATTCTCCAATGGTTCTAAAATCAAAGGTAATTAACCTAGATTTCAACTCGATACCGCATGGATACTAAAGCTTTTAAACGATCGCTCCAACAGTCTGAAAACTACCACCGCAAGGGTTTCGGACACGAAGCTGAGGTAGCTGGCGTGATGCAGACAGCTTATCAAAGCAGTCTGATCCAGCAAATTCGGGACAATAATTACAGGCTAGAACGCGGCGCAGTCACGATCCGGCTGGCTGAGGCTTTTGGATTTTGCTGGGGGGTGGAACGCGCTGTAGCTATTGCTTACGAGACTCGCCAGCATTTCCCAACCGAACGGATTTGGATTACTAATGAGATTATTCACAATCCGTCTGTAAATCAGCATTTGCGGGATATGGAAGTTGGTTTTATTGCTGTTGAGAAGGGACAGAAAGATTTTTCGGTTGTCGGTAGTGGCGATGTGGTAATTTTACCTGCTTTTGGGGCGAGCGTCCAAGAAATGCAGTTGCTTAATGATAAGGGCTGCAAGATTGTTGATACTACTTGTCCTTGGGTTTCTAAGGTTTGGAATACTGTTGAAAAGCACAAAAAGAGGAATTATACTTCGATTATTCACGGTCAATACAAGCACGAGGAAACTGTTGCTACGAGTTCTTTTGCTGACAAGTATTTGATTGTATTGAATTTGCAGGAAGCTGAATATGTCAGCAATTATATCTTGCATGGGGGCGACCGCGATGAGTTTCTTGCTAAATTTAGCAAGGCTTATTCTGCTGGTTTTGACCCAGATGTGGATTTGGAAAGCGTGGGTATTGCCAACCAAACTACTATGCTCAAAACTGAGACAGAGAACATTGGTAAGTTGTTTGAAAAAACGATGATGCGGAAGTTTGGTCCTGAAAATTTGAACGAGCATTTTCAGAGTTTTAATACTATCTGCGATGCGACTCAGGAACGGCAAGATGCTATGTTGAGTTTGGTTGAAGAAAAGTTAGATTTGATGCTGGTGATTGGGGGTTTTAATTCTTCTAATACTACGCATTTGCAGGAAATTGCGATCGACAAAAATATTCCTTCTTATCACATTGATTGTGCAGAGCGCATTTTACCGGGAAATCGCATCGAACACAAGCCTTTGGGGGCAGATTTGGTCGTAGCTGAAGGTTGGCTACCCGACGGTAAAATTGTAGTCGGCGTGACTTCGGGTGCTTCTACGCCTGATAAGGTTGTTGAAGATGCGATCGATCGCATTTTGAGCATGAAACCCGCTGCAGTTGCCTAATTATATCGTTTTCGCTGCCATCGGAATCATCCTTTTGCGAGTGCTGTGCGATCCTCTCGCAAACAGAGTATAATTCCGATGTTACGGGATTTGATATTAAATTAATTTCAATCGATGAATCCTCCGCAATTACCCGATAGCTCGCATTTTTGATACTATCGATCGGTATCATCGCTCCTGTGAATTTATCCCCTGCTTCCCTAGGTTATTTTTAAATAAAATATTAAAAACTCGCTTTTTTTTGGGGTAAAAAGCTTGACTTGGCTAGCTTGACAATGTATACATTAAATAATCGGAATAGTGACCAAAATGTAATTTATGTCACCACTCCCATTATTTAATATATACTCCAAAAATAAACTGAAATAAATAGGTAAAAACTCCTTTTTTTGAACCGCAATTTGAAACTGCCAAAGGAAAACGAACGATACAAAAATCGATGTAAAAAAGGTGAATTAAGCTTTGCAGGCTATCCTAGATTGTCTGGTGTCTGCCTGAATCACAAGAGGCAAAAAAGCGATTTCTATAATCTCAGACTTAAGGCCGATGCAAGGAGTAACCCGACTAAAATAAAAAAATCCCTCGCACACTTGAGCCTTAAATTTATAGGCTTTAGTCGCCGTTTCTGAGCGTGCCAAAAGTTTGGGTATTCTTAATCCAGCTACAATTAAAAAAGCAGGACTTGCACGCCGAGTATTTCATGAAACAATCGCTGACTCCCCAAATCACCGCAGGTATCGGAATGGTCGTGGCGCTGCTAATTTTCAATGCGGCAACTTCCTACCGCAACACTCTCAAGTTGGTCGAAAACGAACGCTGGGTAAGCCACACTCACCAAGTTTTAACCGAACTCGAAGCTACGCTTTCCACGTTAAAAGATGCTGAAACCGGACAGCGCGGTTATTTGCTGACGGGAGAAGAACGGTATTTAGAACCGTATTACAGCGCGATCGCCCGCATCAACCAGCAAGTAGCCGGATTGCAGCAGCTAACGGCTGACAATAACCGGCAGCAACAGCGCCTTCGCGATTTGAAAATTGCGATCGGTTCTAAATTAGCCGACCTTGAAAGAACCCTCAATCTGCGACGCAAACAAAACTTAGCAGCAGCCGTGCGAGAAATAAAAACTGGTAGGGGAAAGCAAATCATGGGGGACATTCGGCAGCAGATAGCCGCCATGACAGCCGAAGAAACTCAGCTATTGCAGCAGCGCGCCCGAGAATCTAAAAAAAGCGCTAATTTGACCATCCTGAATTTTACCGTTGCGAGTTTAGTAAATTTCCTGTTGATGGTGTTGGTTTACTATTTGGTGAAGCGCGATCGAACTTTGCGCGACAAGGCCGAAATTAAGCAAAATCAACTTTTAGAACAGCTAGAGCACGATCGCCACTCCCTGCAATTAAGCGAAGAACGTTTCCGCAGCGCCATTCTCAACGCACCGCTGCCAATTATGCTGCACGCTGAAAACGGAGAAGTTTTGCAAATTAACTGCGCTTGGACAGAACTCTCAGGCTATGAATACTCAGAAATTCCCACAATTGAAGATTGGACAGAAAAAGCTTACCACAGGCGCAAATCCCTAGTGCAAGCAGATATCGATCGGCTGCACCGCTTAAACGCCCGCATTTCTGAAGGCGAATATATGATTGCCACAGCCAGCGGCGAAACTCGAATTTGGGAGTTTTATTCCGCACCTTTAGGCCAGCTTTGCGACGGCAGAAGTTTAGTAATTAGTACCGCCATTGACGTAACTGCGCGCAAACAAGCAGAAGCGGAAATTCGGATGCTCAACGCTACCTTAGAACGGCGAGTAGAACTCCGCACCAATCAACTTCAAGCAGCTAACGAAGAATTAGAAGCTTTCGCCTATACCGTAGCCCACGATTTGCGTGCCCCCCTGCGGGGAATGCAAGGATTGGCTGAAGCTTTATTAGAAGATTACCGTGACCTCCTCGACGAACTAGGTCAAGAATACGCCCAGCAAATTGTTAATTCTGGGCAACAACTAGAAGAATTGATCCAAGATTTGCTAGCTTACAGCCGCCTGAGCAGCAAAGATTTATCTATGCAAGTTTTAGACTTAGAATCTACTGTTGCCGAGGCAATTGCTATGGTACAGGCTGACGCTAAATCCAGGCACGCTCAAATCAGTGTTCGATCGCCCTTGCCTGCGGTAATTGCCCACCGCGTTACTTTAGTTCAAGTAATCGCCAATCTGCTCACCAATGCTATAAAATTTGTGGAAGGCGCACCACCCCAAGTACAGATCTGGGCTGAGGAAATTGAGCAGCCTCAAGAGGGAGAGACACAGAGCAATACAGTGGGAGAATTGGCAAGGGCGACAGTGGGACAGTGGGAGCATTCCCAGTTACTGATGGTCAGTAGCCTATTGCCAGTCTTCATCATCCGTCTGTGGGTAGAAGACAACGGCATCGGTATTGCTCCTGAACATCAAAAACGCATTTTTCGCGTTTTTGAACGGCTGCACGGTATCGAATCTTACCCCGGAACTGGTATAGGATTAGCTATTGTAAAAAAAGGAGTCGATCGCATGGGCGGTCAAGTAGGAGTGGAATCTCAAGTAGGACAAGGCAGTCGATTTTGGATACAATTGAGGAAGCATGAGGCAAATGCAGACGATTTTGCTGGTGGAAGATAACCCCGTTGATATTCTATTAATGCAGCGGGCTTTTCGCAATGAGGCTTTGGCTAATACTTCGCTGCAAATTGTTCGAGATGGAGATGCAGCGGTTTTTTATTTAAATGGTGACGGAGAGTACAGCGATCGCGATCGCTATCCTTTACCTAGGATAATTTTACTAGATTTGAAGTTGCCCAGGCGCTCCGGTCACGAAGTTCTGGTTTGGCTGAAGCAGCAGCCGGAACTAAAACGCTTGCCGGTGGTTATGCTTACTTCTTCTAGCCAAACACTTGATGTCAAGCGAGCTTACGATTTAGGGGTAAATTCTTATTTGGTTAAACCGATCGGGTTTGCTTCTTTAGTGGAAATGATGCAGAGTTTTAGCCAGTATTGGCTCAATTATACCGAACTGCCGGAACCTCTATAATTTGCGCGTTTGTAGTGGCGATTTATCGATTTTTATTGCTTGTTTGCTCGTTACCAAGCTTTTTGTGGTAGTGGCGGTTTCTCTATTTTTATTACTTGTTTCCTCGTTACCAGGGTATTTTTGATAACGAGCAAATTAAGTTTCGAGTGAGTAATCGCGTCCTCTATCATTTTAAAGAGTTTACCTCCAACATTTTTATTGGGCATGATTGCTCGGCACCCTAACGAACAGCCAAATTATAATTTTTTAAAGTGGTACACATTCTAGTAATTGACGACAACCCCACGGATCGGCTGCTCGTCAAACGCGAATTAGAGCGGCAATTTTCGCCATTGGAAATAACGGAAGTTTCCGACAATAGATTGTTCGTGGAAGCAGTGAATCGAGGTCGATTCAATCTGGTGATTACCGATTACCAACTGCGCTGGACGAACGGTTTAGATGTGCTGAAAACTATCAAAGCACGTTATCCACAATGCCCGATTATAATGTTTACAAATACTGGCAATGAAGAAATTGCTGTAGAGGCGATGAAATCCGGATTGGACGATTACATTATCAAGTCGCCTAAGCACTACGTCCGCCTTTGCGTTGCTGTTCGCACAGTGCTCGATCGAGTTGCCGCCTGGGAACGAGTCGCCAGACTAGAAAATCAACTTAATTCTCTGTTAGAACGCTTAAATGTCGGAGTTTTTCGAGCGAGTTCTCAGGGGCAGCTTTTGGAAAGCAATCAAGCTTTTTTGCGCTTGTTTGATGCCAGCAATTTAGCAGATGTCCAAGGGATTTATCAGCAGCAATTATTTTTGCAACCGGTAGATTCAGGGGAGTCTCGGTGCCAAAATCTAGAAATTACATTTCCTTTGGCAGACGGTCGAGTAAAATGGATTCGGTTTACTCAATATGTTTACAGCACAGAAGGTGAAAGTACGATCGACGGATTGGTGGAAGATATTACCGAACTCAAGCAAGCTGAACTTGCTTTGCGCGAATTTAATGAAACTTTGGAAGAGCGGGTGAGAGAGCGTACTGCTGAGTTAGAAGAAGTTAATGCACAGCTAGAATCGTTTACCTATTCAGTTTCTCACGACTTGCGCGCTCCTTTGCGGGGAATTTTGTTTTTTGCTGAAATATTGCTCAACGATCGAGTTAGCAACTTGGATGCTACCTCACAAGATTACTTGTACCGGATTGCGGATGCTGCAAGTATGATGAATACTTTAATCGAAAATTTACTAGAGTACAGCCGCCTCAGCAAAGCTAACTTGCCACTAAAAGCAGTCTCTCTTAATTTAATTGTGGCTCGATCGCTCGCGCAACTAGAGACCGAAATTGCCCAAAAACAAGCTCGCATAACGGTTGTCGAACCGCTACCTGCGGTATTGGCACATCCTCCTACGCTGCTGCAAGTTTTGGCTAACTTGCTCTCCAATGCTATTAAGTTCGTGCAGCCTGGGATAGCTCCCCAGGTGCGAGTTTATGCAGAAGCTGAGGATGAATATATCTATCTTTGGGTAGAAGACAACGGCATTGGTATTGACGAAAAATTTCATGGTAGGATTTTTGGATTGTTCGATCGCCTGCACGGTCAAGAAGTGTATCCAGGGACGGGAATTGGGTTGGCGATAGCGAACAAAGGAGTCGATCGGATGGGTGGTGCGATCGGGCTGAAATCGACTTTGGGCATGGGTACCCGCTTCTGGGTAAAATTACGCAAGTACGAGAGTTGAGGAAGCAGTGCACGGGATTTAAAAGATGAGGTTCTAGACAAGAGGGTTTTAACAGCAATATTCTGCTGTAGCTCAAAGAATCAATCAACCCGCTTGTTCACACCCGAAGACAGAATAAACAATTAGTATAATGATAGTTAAGTAATCTCTTGCACCTTTCCTGCCTGAGCTGGCTTTCTGATGTGTTTTACAACAACTTAGTTAATTAATTTGCTTGTGGGCACGCCCCTAAAAAGCTGGTTGAGGATATTACAA
Organism: Microcoleus sp. Pol14D4; assembly: GCF_036701245.1. Taxonomy (NCBI): domain Bacteria; kingdom Bacillati; phylum Cyanobacteriota; class Cyanophyceae; order Oscillatoriales; family Microcoleaceae; genus Microcoleus; species Microcoleus sp. Pol14D4. The sequence goes on along the minus strand of NZ_JAUBQM010000042.1, from coordinate 16,876 downwards.
GCTGTAAAATAAATAAAATACAAGCAAATACAATAAAATTATTTGCAAGTCTAATTAACCCACCAAGTACATATTCAAATTGTCTAGATTGCTTAAGAACATATTATTAGATTTAAGAATGTTTGCGCCCCTATAAAAACTAAAAGGCTAATGCTGTCTATTCTGTTAATCGACGACAACCCGAACGATCGCCTGATGATCGAGCGAGAACTGAGGAAAAATTTTTCGGATTTAGAAATTAAATCGGTTATTGATATCCAAACTCTCGAACAAATCCTGGCAGTCGGGGGTTTTGATATAGTAATTACCGACTACCAACTGCACTGGAGCGACGGATTAACTATTCTCCAAAAAGTTCACAGCCACTACCCAAATTGTTCGGTAATTATGTGTACTGACAGCGGCAGCGAACAAGTGGCAGTCGAAGCTATGAAAGCCGGCTTAAGCGATTACGTGTTCAAAGGGCGGTACTTAAAGCGGCTGGCGGGGGCCGTGGGCGAAAGCTTGAAAAAACAGCAGTTGCGCGAAAAATACGCGAAAACGTCGGCGCAGTTGGCAATTTCGGAGGAAAGGCTGAGATTGGCGATCGAAGCCTCGAAAATGGGAACTTGGGATTGGAATGTATTAACTGGCGAGGTCGTTTGGTCGGAGGGACACGAACTGTTATTCGGGTTGGAAAAAGGCAGTTTTCCGGGAACTTATGAAGCGTATTTTGCCTGCATTCATCCGGATGACCAAGCCTCTATCGCCGACGCTGTTGCCTTTGCTTTAGAAAACAAAATAGAATACAAATACGAATTTAGAGTTTTTTGGCCCGACGGCAGCTTGCACTGGATATCGGGTAGGGGCAAGTTCTTTGATGATGATACAGGTAAATCGGTGCGATCGATCGGCGTGGTTTGGGATATTACGGATCGCAAATTATCCGAAGCGAGGGTGCAAGAAAGCGAGGAAAATTTGCGCTTTGCTCTAGAAGCAGCTAACACGATCGCTTTTACCTGGGATGTGGCATCGGGGGAAGTCCGCCGTTCGTCTAATGCCGAAACACAGATGGGTTTGGGGCCAGACAGCACCTTTGGTACTTTTGAGCAAAAAAAGAATGCGGTGCATCCAGAAGACCGAGAAAGGTTTTTGGCAGATGTGGATGCCGCATTCAGGGGCACGGGAGTTTACGAGTCGGAATACCGCAAAGTGCGACCCGACGGCTCAGTGATTTGGCTTCACGAAAAAGGGCGAGTGGTTTTTGACGCATCCGGTACACCCCTTCGGCTGTCCGGCGTGGCGATCGACATTACGGAGCGCAAACAGTTAGAATACGACCGCGCGCGCGCCTTGGCCCGGGAGCGGTCGTATTTGCGCCGCCTGCAAAAGTTAACCTCCGCGTCAGTGGCTATCAACTCCACGCTGTCGGTGGCAGAAATACTTCAGTTAGCAGCAGATAGCGCCCGCCAAATTCTGGAAGTCCACCAGGTAGCGGTCAACCTTAACCCGGCAGCCAACTGGGATGAGGGAATTAGCAAGTTTTCCATGTCAGAAAAATACGCCGTGTGGCAAGATTACTGCGAGGAGCCAGACGGTACGGGCATTTACCAAAAAGTTTGGCAGCAGCAACAGGCGATGCGAATGACTCAAAACGAGCTAGAGGCTCACCCGGCATGGCGGGGGTTCGGCAAGGCTGCGGGGAAGCACCCGCCAATGCGGGGCTGGCTGGCTGTACCGCTGACGACTCGGGACGGCAGAAATCTGGGATTGATTCAGTTGTCGGACAAGTATGAGGGGGAGTTTGCCGAAGATGATGAAACTATTTTAATGCAGTTGGCTCAGGCGGTGTCGGGGGCGATCGACAATGCCCGACTTTACGAGGAATCTCAGCAGGCAAATCGCATGAAAGATGAGTTTTTGGCAACTCTTTCTCACGAGCTGCGATCGCCCTTAAACGCGATTTTGGGCTGGGCGCAACTGCTGCAGCAACGCAGTTTGAGTCCGGCTGCTACGGGGCGGGCTTTAGAAACGATCGAGCGAAATGCTAAATTGCAAACTCAATTGATTGATGATTTGCTGGATATTTCGCGAATTATTCGCGGCAAGTTGACTTTGAATCCTTGTGCGGTAAATTTAATTTCGATGGTGGAAGGAGCGCTGAATACGGTGCGGTTGGCTGCCGATGCTAAGTCGATCGAGTTGCGGTCTGCAATTGTAGATTTGGGCTGGGAGACTGCTGAATTTTCCGAACTTGGGAAGGTTTCTGGCAATCCTGAATCTCAGTTAAATCCGAGATTTTGGGTATCAGGAGACCCTGGCCGCTTGCAGCAAGTAATTTGGAATTTGCTGACGAATGCGATTAAGTTTACGCCGCGCGGGGGGCGAGTTGAAATCCGGCTACAGCGAATTGATTCGGAGGTTGAGCTGGCTGTTACCGACACGGGAATTGGGGTTGCACCGAATTTTTTGCCTTACGTGTTTGACTCTTTCCGCCAAGCGGATGCTACGATTACTCGCAATTATAGCGGTTTGGGGCTGGGTCTGGCGATCGTGCGGCAGTTGGTGGAACTCCACGGCGGCACGGTTTGGGCTCAAAGTCCGGGACTGGATATGGGATCGACTTTTACTGTCCGTCTCCCTTCGATGCAGGTAAATTCGATCGCCGACGAGGAAGCGCAGGTTTTGGCTGGCGCTGGTAATTTACTGGGAGTTAAGGTTTTGCTGGTTGATGACGAGGTTGATTCGCGGGAATTTATGAGGTTTGTCTTGGCAGATTCCGGGGCTACTGTCAGGGTTGCATCGTCTGCTGCTGAGGCGTTTGAGGTGGCTTCGCAGTTTAGTCCGGATGTTTTGGTCAGCGATATCGGAATGCCACAGGAAGACGGATATTCGCTGCTACGAAGGCTGCGTTCTTTGAACACTCTGACAGGGAAATTTTGGGCGATCGCTCTGACGGCTTATGCTAGAGATGAAGACCGCGATCGTGCTTTCGCTGCCGGTTTTGACCGACATCTGCCTAAACCTGTGCAACCCGATGTGTTGCTAGAGACTATAGTCAAGTTGAGGCAGCAAGGGCTACCAACTTAAAAAATTCTATTAATAATTGGGAATTGGTAACTGGAAAGTGGTTAATTGGAATTGGGAATCGTGGTTTGAGTGACGACTTTAGTCATCGTAAAATTCGCTCGTACAGGCCTTCCTCACTACCAATCTATAATGCTGATTATATCGGACACGACCTGATTAACCCGACTGGATATCGACGGAAATCGCTCAACTGAGAAATATAAAAATTTGTCTTTTTCAAACTTTTAAAATTCTACTTGTGGGGCTTTGTTTCGAGTTTGCCTAAAATATGCAATTTCTATGCCGATTAGGTGATTGGTTTGTGTTAATATCCTAAAATATCCAACAACCACGCGGTAATAATTAGGTGGACAAACTTCAGACAGATATAGAAGCAATTTACTCTCAAATTGAGGAATTGCGCCGGGAACGCCAGCAGCTTAGTATTGCCGATGTTGTCCCATCCGGTGATTCCCCCCAAGCGATCGCCGATGCTTATCGTCGTCACGCGAGGGAAACAGCACAAGTGTCGGCCGAAGTCAAGGGTATAGATGACGCGATCGCGGCTCTGTCTGCTCAACTGAGTCAGAAACAGCAGCAATCGGTAAAATTGCAAAGAATTACTCCGATGGAACAGCAAGTTGAAGAAGGAAGAGCGCTCGCTCACGGACACGCGGAACGGATTAATGAACTGGCGGCGGAACTGGCGGCGGAAGTGAAGGGACTCAAAGCCATCGCCGACCAAATTAGTCCCAGCTACTGGCAGGTTTATTACAAGCCTTTTATTACTGGTTTTAAGAGTATTACTGTTCCCTACGTGCGATCGGACGGGGATGTTTGGACTATTGTCAATCGAGTCGTTTAGAGAGGCTGCGGGAGCAGAAATAATCAGCGCTCAATACAATTTTTTCCTGTCCCTGTTCCTCTACTTCAACCCCGCAGCAGTTGCTTAATAGTGCCGACCAATTCCTGTGGGTGAAATGGCTTGGCGATGTAAGCGTCGGCTCCTTGTTTCATTCCCCAATAGCGATCGAACTCTTCGCTTTTGCTCGAACACATTACCACCGGCAAATTTTGGGTTTTAGGGTCGCTTTTGAGCCTGCGACAGACTTCGTAGCCGTTCATCCGGGGCATCACGATATCCAGAACGACTAAATCTGGGCGGTTAGCCTTGATTTGCTCTAGAGCTTCTACGCCATCACTCGCTACTGTGACGTTGAGTCCTCTACCTTTGAGCAAGTCGGCGATCATCTCCCGCAGAGTGACGCTATCATCAACAACCATAACTGTACTCATAGAATAATCCCTACCAAGTTTCTGGGTTGAAACGTTCTCATTAACGTTTACACTAACGTTCACCTTCAAAGGTGTCTTTTCATGATTGAGATTGCGCTCTGCTAAATGTAGTTTACCCACTTTTGCTGATTTCTCAATCATTTTCTGAGTAATTACCGCAAGATTGAAAGATCCGCGCAATCTCGGTTGACACACGAGGCTACGTCCGTTAGTCTATCATTTTCTTTCTCAAATGGTACTATTATCAAAAAATCAGGGTATGGCTTGGTTGTGTGTTTCCCGTTGAGGACGGCGGCGCTCGGCCGCCTGCATCAACATTTGTCTAATTAGGATTTTTCGTACCTAAAGCCGATAGTTTTTGGTCGTAGAGCGTGTCTAAAACTGCCGGGCGCTGGCGGTAGCTGTGACCGGTGTTTTTGCAGCCATTAGCAACTATTCCCAAGACGGAAGCTCCAGAAATTTTTAATTCTTCTAAAACTTTGCGAACTTGCGATCGGTCTGTTTGCCCAATTTGGACGACCATAATCGTAGCGTCTGTGCGAGCTGCGATCAAGTGGCTGTCTGCCAAGCCTGCTAGTGGCGGGGTGTCATAAATTACTAAGTCAAAAAATGCTTGAAATTGCTCCATGAGATAATGCATTTTTTTGGAAGAAAGAAGCTTGATCGGATCGGGGGGAATTTGGCCGGCGGTGAGTACGAACAAATTTTCTTGGTTCGGGGCTCGTTGAATCGCGTCGTTGAGGCTGAGATCTGTGGAGATGGCCTCGCCCAGACCACGCACGTTGGGCAGTCCTAACTTAACGTGCAGTTGCGGGCAGCGCAAATCTGCATCTACTAGCAATACTCGCTGTCCCACTGCTGCTGCTGTGGCTGCCAGGTGCAAAGCTACTGTAGATTTGCCGTCTCCGGCTAAGGCAGAGCCGACTAAGAGCGATCGAATTGCCGTGCCTGCACTCAGCAAGTGAATGTTTGTGTATAGCGATCGAAATGCTTCTAAAAATTGATAGTCCAAGTCGCTCAAAATACTCGCTCCCCCGCTCATCGGACCGGTATGTCTAGCTTCGACCGGTTCGACTACTTCCACTTTCGAGTTCGATCGAGCCGATGTTAGTTTCCTCTGTCTGGCTGGCGGTCGGCGCTTCACTTTTTTGGTAAACGGAATCACACCGAGTATGGGCAATCTTGTGGCGATTCTCAGTGATTCTGGAGTGTGGAACACAGTATTTAGTACCTCTACGAGCAAGCCGACTGCTATGCCCAGCAGACTGCTTAAAATTACTGCCAGCGCTAACTGTTTTTTGGTTTGTTTGACGGTAGCTGTTAGAGGGTTGCCGAATTTATCTAGCGGAATTTCTGGAGGATTTATCAGCACCCAAGGTATTTGCTGCTGAGCCGCATCAATCCGCAAGGATTCTCGTTTTGCCAAGAAGTCCGACAAACTCTTAGTAACTACTTGCAGTTCCCGCTGTAAATTGTCGTATTCTCGGGTTGTGACTGAAAAGTTTCTAATTTTTTGGTTGAGAGCATTTTGCAAAGCTGTCATTTCGCGATCGCGCGCTTCAACTTCTTTGATTTGGGTCTCTAAATTTCCCATCACCACTTCTTTTGCTTGTTGAGTGGCGGTTAAAATCAGTTCTTCCCGACTTTTTCGCAGCGCTAAAACTGGCAAACTGTCTTCTCTGTACTGAGCTAATTTTAATGACAATTCCGAGTCTATTCTCTGAATTTGACCTAAGAGTCCGCCGTAAGCTTGTCCTTGGGTCATCAGCAGCCCCTGGGGATTATTTTCGTTGAGTAGTTTTTGATAGCTTTGGTAGAGGTTTCGCATCCCTTTTAGCTGAACTCTAATTTCTACTTGCTTACCCCGAATGCTTTGAACTTGTTCAGACAGAGATTTTCCCTCTATCTGAGGTTCAAACAAGTTGCTCTGCTGCCGCAGTCTTTGGACTTGCAGTTGCAGAACTTCCACTCTTTCTCGGAGCTTGGGCATCTCCGTATCTATAAATTTAATACCTTGATTAATGCCCATCAGCCGTTGCTGCAAGCTGTAATCTAGATACGCTTTAGAAATTTTATCCAATACGGTGTAAATTTTTTTTTGGTTTGAATCTTTGTAACGAACTTGTAAAATTTTTGTGCCTTGCTGTTTACCATCTTTCGTGTAGCTGATACGGTTGATCGACATTTTTGAGATCAGTTCGCTATAGTTCATTTTGGGATACCAAGCCCGCAATTCATCAATCACTGGCTGCATCATTTTGGGACTTCGCAAAATCCTAATTTGGGTTTCGTAGTCTAGTAGGCTAATTCCTTCTATATTAATTTTTGCGAAGTCGGCAGCTTGGGTGTTGTTTAATAGTTTGGATTGCAAACCTTCAGCCGTGGCTGGTTCTACTAACAGGGAAAAGGAGCCTTCATACTCGACAGTTATGCTTTTAGAAGTGGCGACGATCGCTGTTCCTGCCAGGGCGCTCAAAGCTATGGTGGCTGCTGCCATGACTAGGAAGCGACGGCGCACGACGCCTAACAGCCAAGACAAGTCTAGCTTTTCTTCTTCTCTCTCTTCTACGAAGTTATCTCTGTAATTCTGAGCAGATAAATCCGGCAGTTTGCCATTCGATTTGGGTGTGAAGGGTTGGTAATCTTGTCTGCTATCCATATTCAGCCAGGGTATTTTTGAGGTTGATATTTTTGAGGTTGATATTTTTGAAGCGGCCAGGTCGCGGTTGGGTAATCTTATTGTTTAGTTTATTCTAGCCTTTGCCAGGAATTATTCACCTCACCCGCCGCCTTCTTACCTGAATAAAAATCGGAGAACGTTTATAAAATTTAACACTCCCGTAGCTGGCCCGACAGGTCCGATTACAGCGTTCATGCGATCGACAAAATTGACGAGACCCCTCCGAGATACGATAATCATGTCGTTGTTGCGAAGTTGAGGATTGGTTTCTTCGTTAATTCCTTGACTTAAATCGACTTCGATCGTCCGTTTAGTAGCTGTACCGTCGTTATTCAGGCGGACTAGCTCAACTTTATCTCTTCTAGCTCTGGTATTCTCGTACCCAAAAAATCCTCTGGAAATTAAAGCTTGATTCAGCGTGGCATTAGCTGGGAGTCTCAAGGGATCGAGGGATGTTCTAAGTTCTCCTACTACAAAAACGTTAATGCCAGTGGGAGCAAAGTTAGTGCTAGCGAGCACACCAGCTTCTGCGGGGTTGACGATCGTAGCTTTGGGCACGATGATCGTGTCTCCTTCCTGGAGGATGGTATCTTGGGCGCCGTCGCCGGACTCTAGGAATTGCCACAGGTTGACGGGGATAATTTGTTCCCCTCTTCTGGTGACGCGCCGCACTTGGATTTGCCGGATGTCGGCATCGGAGGTGATGCCGCCGGCTAGCTGAATCGCCCGGATGACGGTGGGGAAACCTTCGCGGCTGAGGTCGTTTGTGGTGTTGCCCCCGATGACGACGTAAGCCCCTGGGCGGGTGACTTGGCCAACGATGGAGATCGATCGAGGTTTTTCTGGGGGTGGCGAAAAGTTTGCCGTCGCAAATTGACGAGCTTCTGCTTGGTTGAAGTTGGCGACTGTGGGGATCACGATTGTGTCTCTGTCTTGCAAAATGATGTCTTGAGAGATGTCTCCTTCTTGCAAGAATTTCCACAGGTTGACGTTGAGCACTTGATCGGGGCCGTCTCGTTGGGGACGGCGGACGCGGATGTTGCGAATGTCGGCGACACCCGTGACGCCTTCTGCGAGTCTGATCGCTTGGGTGACGGTGGGGTACTGGACACTCGGCGCGGCTCCTGGACCAGGAGTTAGGGTAATCGTGAAGTTTCCGGGCCTGGTGACTTCTCCAATGACGCCGACATTGAGGGGGCGGGCAGCGACGAGGCTGACTGTGACTATGGGGTCTTTGAGGACGCGGCGGTAGGCGTTGCGGATGATGTTGGTGGCTTCTACTAAGGTGCGGCCGCGGACGGAGACCAAACCGATCAGAGGCAGGTTGACTGAACCGTCGGAAAGGACTTCGTAGCCGCGGCTGAGTTCGGGTACTTCGAGTATTTCTACTTGGATGCGATCGCCGCCACCGAGTTTATAGCTTTCGGGCGATCGCCTAACGGGCGCAACATTCTGGACTTGCTCTGCACCTAGCGGGATGGGAAGTTGTGCCGGGGTGCTTCTGGCATCAGTGATGAAAGTCGAAGCAAACAAGACAATACCCACAACCGACCGGGCTATCTGTCTTGGAGAACTGGTGTTAACCATAAGCCACCTAATTTTATTGACTATGATTTATATAAGTGTAGCCTTTTTAGTGCTGGGCAAAAATCTCATTATTTTAAGCGAGCGCCGAAAAATTATTGCTGTATTTTTGCTTTATGGCTAATTTCTGTGTTAGCTTGTTTGCGGGTTGACAGCTATATTTTCTATCTAGATTACTTAAGCTTGTTTTTGATAAAGGAAAGCAATTATGACTCAACCAGTGTCTAAAGCGGCTATGCTGAAAGAGCTGATTTTAGGTAATTCTTTATTTGTATGGATGCTAATGGCTATAATCGCCCTCGCGACTTTGCTTTTGTTTCAATTGGCCAGTAGAAAAAAAACAGGTTTGGCTTTAGAAAAAACTTTTGCTTATTTTTATATTTTCATCTCTCCCTCTCTCACACAACCTCCTTTTAATTACTTGCATTTTAGTAATTTGAAATCCACAGAAGGCGGGATTTTAACAATGCTACCTTATATTTTTTACCCGTGGGTAGTATTAATTTTGTTTTCTAGGATTCAGGCTTTTGGTAGCAAATTTATAGATTTTTTTGCCAAAGTATTGATCGTAAATCCTTTCTTTTTGTTTTATACATTACTGCCATTACTGTCTACCTTATGGTCCATAGTCCCTGAAGAAACGCTAAGATCGGGCATAGCTTTTTCAGGATTTACTGCTTTCGGATTTTACTTGGCAGCCCAATATAAATGGGATGATCTATCTCGTTTTTGGCGGTGGGGATACACGGCACTGGGTTTGGCAAGTTTTATAATGAAACCACCGGGTTCAGGCGACTTTGTAGGCCTAACGCAAGCTAAAAATTCTCTCGGTGGAATCCTAGCTTTATGTACGGCATTTTGGTATTTGCATTATTTTCAAGGAGCTAAAACTCAGAAAGAACGCTGGATTTCTTTGGGAATTATGTTCTTTTCTTTTTACCTGGTGAGAGCTAATAAGTCGGGAGCCGCTCTAGTGATTACTATCATATTAATAATTGCAGTCTCCTCACTAAACTTTCTAAAAAAATTAACTTTTCAGTGGGCATTTACTGCGATTATATGTTTCCTGGTGGTTAGCATAATTATGACGGTTTTTGTAGTAGACAACCTAGAGGATATTGTTGTAGGTGGGTTAGGCAAGGACTTGACTCTAACTGGGCGGACCGAATTCTGGCCGCAGTTAATAGCTGCGGCCAATCAGCGCCCCTGGTTTGGCTACGGATACGAGGGATTTTTTCAACAAGATAAGTTAGGCTCCGCTACTCCTGCTTATTTTATTTATACTACTAATGGATTTCAACCGAAAAATCCTCACAATGGCGCGATCGGAATATTGTTAGCCTTCGGTTGGCCGGGATTAATCTTAATGATGATTTCCCTGCTTCTTAATTTGGCTTACGCAGTCCGGTATTTGAGTCGTAGCAAGCTGGAAGACGCGGGAATCCCTATTTGTTTTCTGGTGTCTATTATTATGAGCAACATCACAGAAGCTCAGATCCTGGGAATCGGAAATGCTTGGCTGAGTTATGTAATGTTGACAGTTAGACTTGCCATAGATAATACTAGTAACACTTCCAACAGTAGCAGCAACCCTCACAGGCGTTCTGTAGCTCGCACTGTCGACTGAAGTAAAGTTTCTTGGGCCGATCAAAGATGTGCCAAGCTTTGCGATAATATCATCTGATACCAATTTCCTAAATATTTGCTACATAATAGTCCGGACAGTTTTCAATGACTAACGGTAGAATGAGGGTTTGGGCCTTCTCAGCGAGGTCAAACGCTAACGGTAGAATGAGGGTTTCAGCCTCTGTCTCAAAAACTGTCCGGAGTATTGCGTTAAGAGACCAGTGACTTTTTTAGCTCTGCTCGCTGAGCGTCCCTATTCCAAAACTGTCCGAAGTATTGACTGGTAAGATCGCACAATTAAAAACTCATTGCCCTTTCTATAAACAGCGGCTCCATCCTGCCGATATCCCGTGCGAGGAACTCTCACAGCACCTCTGGTGTTGAAGTTGTGTGCTTTACGCAGATATTTGAGTGGCTCGAATCCTTTTCGTTGTGCATGGTCTAAGACACTTTGCGCCACACTCCCATAGGTTCCTTTATCCGACTCAGCCAGATATTGCTGTAATTCGATAACTTTAGTGTTGGAATAGTCTTCAAATAGTCGATATAGATAAGGATCTACGGATGATTCGTCTGGCATTCTCACTATAATTTTATAGGATATTTTTTATCATAGCTTCCAGCAAAGAGATCGATCGCCTTTCATCTCTTAACCACCGCCCACTGTGTAATCGGTGCCAGCGGTTTCCAACCCTGAAAAGAACCGATCGCCCCTACTCGCTGAATCCCAATTCTAATTAGTTCCCCGCCATAACGATCGTGCCATTGCAAAACTTTAAACTCGCTCTCAACTGTCACCGCATTAACAACTAATCGCCCGCCTTCACCTAAAGCATTCCAGCAAGTTTCCAGCACAGCTTCTGCGGTGACACCGCCGCCGATGAAAATAGCATTCGGTTGAGGCAAATTTGTCAGGGCTTCCGGCGCTTCTCCCGCAACGATTTCGAGTTCGGGAACGCCGAAAGTCGAGGCATTCTCAGCGATGTATTGCAATCGAGTCGGATGGCGTTCGATCGCGATCGCCCTGCACCGAGGATGACTCCGCATCCATTCGATTGCGATCGAGCCACAACCCGCGCCCACATCCCACAGCAACTCACCCGGAATCGGTGCTAACGTTGACAGAGTAACGGCTCTAACCTCCCGCTTAGTAAGTTGTCCGTCGTGGCGATAAGCAGCATCCGGTAAACCCGATGTACGAGGAAAAATCACTGTTTCGCGATCGGCTGCAACTGCGATCGCGATCGTGTTCAAATCCGCCAAATCCGCTGCATTCCAGGCTGCTGCTACCCCATCGATCCGCCGTTCCGAGTTCCCTCCCATCCGCTCGAACACGGTCATCAAACTGCTGCCAAACCCCCGCTGCGTCAACAATTGTGCCACCTTTCCCGGCGTGTATCTGTCAGCGCTCAACACCAGCAAGCGCGCCCCCGGCGACAAAGCAAGGGCGATCGATGCGATCGGGCGATTTGTCAAACTGAAAGTCTCAACTTGGGCCAACGGCCAACCCAAACGGGCGCAAGCAAGACTAAAAGCCGATACCGCCGGAATCACAGTCATTTCCTCCATGGGAATCTGGCGCGACAGCGTGACGCCGATGCCGTGACACATGGGATCGCCGCTTGCGAGCACGCACACAGACTGTCCCCGGAGGCGGAGGATCTCGTCAATTGTTGTCTGCAAAGGCGATGCCCAAACCAATTTTTCGCGGGTGTCGTCGGTTGGTAGCATTGCTAGGTGACGGGCGCCACCAACAACGATTTGAGCTCGCTGCAGCAGCGTAGAGGCGATCGGGCCGAGCCCCGAAAGTCCATCTTCGCCAATCCCCACCACCGAAAGCCATTTGTGCATTGCGCCCTTACTGCTAATTACTACTTATCGATTCTAAAGAATAATATCGGATTTCCATTCATAATTCTTTCTTCTACTTGTTTCATTCCGAGTCTTTCTGCGACTTTTTGCGACTCAATGTTTGGGCGATCGCAACTTGCGACTAGATAGTTAAAGCCAAGTTCATCAAAACCATAATCCAATATTTTGGTTGATGCTTCAGTAGCGTAACCTTTTTTAAGTGCTTTCGGCAGCAGTGCGTAAACTAACTGCGGCTGTGCTTCTTCAAAAAAATACCACAAACCAACAAATCCAATAGTTTCCCGATCGCTCTTAGTTTCGATAAACCACATACCGAATTGCTTTTGGGCAAACAGCTTTTTGTTTTCGGCAAGCATTTCTTCAACCTTTTGTAGCGACCAGATTTCGCCGTCGCACAGATATCTCCTCACATAGGCATCGATAAAAATTCTATGAAGCGTGTTGAGGTCGCTCTCCACGATCGGTTTCAAAACTAATCTCTCTGTTTCAAATATCATGGGGATTATTTATGTTGGATTCAAGGGCGATCGCACCTATCAATATTAGTCCAGGACGCACGGGTGGTCAGCAACCGGGTTTTTGGCCCAGAAGGCGCCATGCAGCCATTGAACCGGGCCAAAAACCCGGTTTCTTTGATTTTGCAAGGGTGGTCAGCAACCGGGTTTTTGGCCCAGAAGGGGCGTGATAGCCATTGAACGGGACAAAAAACCCGGTTTCTTTGATTTTGCGTAAGTCTGATTAGCAAACAGCACTAAACTACCGTAATCACTGGATAGTTATAACTTTCCTTGACTACCAAACCATCTTTCCAATAGCCGATCGAGATTTGGTTGCTCTTGGAATCAATGATTTGACCTTCAACTTTAACCCTGTAATCATTGTACCAATTAGAAATTACTACAAAATCATAATTTTTGTCTGCTGAAACAGCGATGTCTTGACTAATTAATTTTGATTGTCGAAACTCAACTAACATTTCTTGAAAAAAGATTTCTCTTCCTTGGCGGCAGTTTTCTTTGCCGCTAGTAATCGTACCATCTCCTTCAATCATCACAGTGTCATCCGAGTAGTATTTTTCCAAAGCTACTGATGTTTGGAATGTCTCAACAAGGTGATTGATCTCTGCGAGTTTGATTTGCAATTCTTCAATTGTCATAAATAACGCGATCGCAGGTTGTATAGCCGAAGTTAGAAGTCACGCACAAAAGAGTGATTTTGACTTCGATTAGAGATTATAAAAAATTATTCAGGAATCAGCAAGACAATAAAATGAACTTCCCCCCTAACAGGCGAGCTTGCCCGGAGATTTGTTAAGAAACTCGATCGTTTTGGTTTATGCCGATCGACTTGTGATACGTTTCTAAAACCTGAAAGCGGGAAAGTCCGGTGCAATTCCGGCGCTGTGCCGCAACTGTAAAAGTCAGAATGCCGATTTCGGGGGCGCTTTGTGGGCGTTTACTTTTGGATTCCCTGCGCAGCACGGGGAGGAGATTATTTGTTAGCTTTGACTAATTGGCCGACTTGTCCGGGTTTATTTTACGGTTCGATCGCCCGAGACGGAGTTTTATCGAGAATGCGGATTCCGGGGGGAATTTTAAACGCGCAGCAGTGTTGGACGATCGCCGATTTGGCCGATCAATACAGTACCGGCTGTTTGCAAGTGACAAATCGGGCAAATTTGCAAATCCGAGAAGTGAACTCGGAAATAGCCCCGGAAGTCTGGAACCGCTTGCAGGAATTGGGGATAGCGTCTCGCCGCGTTGAAGTTGACCCGATTCGCAATATAATGGCAAGTCCGACAGCAGGGATCGATCGCCAGCAGTTACTGGATACTCGCCCGCTAGTGAAAGCTTGGGATGATTACCTGCAAACCCATCCCGAATTGTCGGAACTTTCGCCTAAGTTCAGCATTGGCTTGGATGGCGGGGAGTCGGTTTCGATCCAGGCTTTGCGCAACGATATTTTATTAGCAGCAGGGCGATCGGCTAAATCAGAAATCGTTTTTCGGCTGCATTTAAACAGCGATACAGGGATTTTAGTCCAACAATCGCAATGTATTTCAGTCTTAGCCGCCCTTGCTAACGCGTATCTTGAATACACAAAAAATCAGCCTCGAATTGATGGCAAAAAACCGCGTTTGCGTCACCTGCTGGCAGATTGGGGTGTTGAAAGTTATCTAGCACGGGTACAGCAGAATTTACCATTTTTATTGCAATACACATCTTGCACCTTTCCCAAAAACAGGCAAGATGCCTGTTCCACAAAGAGTGAATTTCCTTGGGGGGTGGGCATCTTGCCCGCCGACTCGCTCGACTCATCTGCAAGGGCGATCAAACAATCCCGACATCTCGGAATCCACCCTCAGCGACAGTCGGATTTCTCCTACATGGGAATTGCGCTGCCTCTGGGTAGGCTAGAATCTAATCAACTGCGGAATTTGGCAAATTTAGCCCAAAATCTAGCCAGCGGTATCCTGAGACTTACGCCGTGGCAAAATCTGTTGATTTCTGATATCCCCAACTCCCAGCTTTTTGAGCTCAAACAGCAAATCGCCGATTTGGGATTGCACTCGTCGGCGACTCGCCTAGATTCGTGCTTGGTGGCTTGTGCCGGCAGCAGCGGCTGTGCGTCGGCGGCGACAGATACTCAAAGTCACGCCCTAGCAATGGCGAGGGATTTAGGGCAAAAATTGACGATCGACCTGCCGATTAACATTCATTTCAGCGGTTGCCAAAAGTCCTGCGCCCAGCACCGGCCAATTGATATCACACTGGTGGGAATTCAGATTGAGCGAGGACACGAGACGATCGAAGGTTACGACATTTATGCGGGTAGAAAAGATTTGCCCTTCGGGCGACCAATTTTTCCGGCGGTGAGTGCGGCCGAGATGCCCGGTGCGATCGACCTTTTGTTGCAGGTGTATCAGCGGTTTCGAGAGCCTTTGGAGTCATTGGGTGAGTTTGTCGATCGGCAGGCGATCGACCAATTGCAGGAGTTGTTGAGCACGGAAAATTGGAATTGAAAGTGAAAAAATATCCCATAAAAAAAGACAAATTTTAAGCATTTTTCTTTTTATATCTCTCGATCTTTCTTCCTTGGCGTCCTTTCCCTCTTCGCGGTTCATTCAAAAAATTTATTTCACAAATCCCACAAAATTCCCATAGCAGTTTTAAACAATGATTGACTACATTCGAGACGGAACAGAAATCTACACCAAATCCTTCGCCACAATTCGAGCCGAAGCAGATTTGTCAAGCTTGCCGGCAGATTTAGAATTAGTAGCCGTGCGACTAATTCACAGTTGCGGCATGACCGATATTGTTGCAGATTTAGCAGCTTCCCCCGGTGCAGCCACCTGCGGACACCAAGCCCTCGCCGCAGGGGCGGCGATTCTGTGCGATGCCCGGATGGTGGCCGAAGGCATCACTCGCAAACGCCTTCCCGCTGACAATGCGGTGATTTGCACCCTCTGGCATTCCGAAATCCCGGAGTTGGCGCGACAAATCGGAAATACTCGATCGGCCGCGGCCCTTGATTTATGGCTGGACAACTTGCAGGGTGCGGTTGTGGCCATCGGCAATGCCCCGACAGCTTTGTTCCGACTGCTGGAAATGCTAGATGCCGGAGCACCCAAACCGGCTTTAATTCTGGGTTTCCCGGTAGGATTTGTGGGGGCTGCCGAATCCAAAGCCGAACTGGCCGCCAACAGTCGGGGAGTGCCATTTATTACGTTGCACGGGCGGCGCGGTGGCAGTGCAATGGCAACGGCGGCCGTGAATGCGTTAGCGAAAAAGGATGAATTATGACTAAGGCGAATGGTAAATTGTACGGTTTGGGTATTGGCCCGGGCGATCCTGAGTTGATTACTTTGAAAGCTTATCGGATTTTGCAATCGGTGCCGGTGATTGCATATCCGGCGATGGAAAATGGTAAGGTGCTGGCGCGGGCGATCGTCGCAGATTATCTGCGCCCGGAGCAAATTGAGATTCCGATGCCGTTGCCTTTTAGTCCGACGCGATCGTCTCAACCTTATTATGATATTGCTGCCGAGAAAATTGCCGCACATCTGAGCCAGGGACAGGATGTGGCGGTGCTGTGTGAGGGCGAACCTTTTCTCTACGGCTCGTTTATGTATCTATTCAACCGTTTGGCGGGAACATTTACCACTGAAGTTGTGCCGGGAATTTCTTCGACAATGGCGAGTGCCGCTGCGTTGGGAGTGCCGCTGACTTATCGTAACGATGTGTTAAGTATTATGCCTGCGACGCTGGATGCTGAGGTTTTGCGCGATCAACTGGCGGTTGTGGATGCTGCTGTGATTATTAAGCTGGGGAGGCATTTTGCCAAAGTCCGGGACGTGCTCATTGAGTTGGGACAGTTCGATCGAGCACTGTATATAGAACGCGCAACTATGCCTAATCAGCGAATTCGGGCGATCGCAGATGTCGAACCCGCTGAAGTTCCCTATTGGGCTCTTATTATGATACCTAGCCAGCAAAAGTCTGTATCTTAATATTTCCATGCCTGAAGGCGACGCGCTTCCAGGCTTTACCTACTTTTTTGTGCATTCTTACCTGTTTATCCAGTTTTATTCATATTGATAAGTGAAACTTATAGTTTTGATTAGTTAATCTGTTGTTAAAATACTTTACAAACCTTAGAATATGCTTTATGTTTGTTTACATGGCGGAAAACAAAGCCGTCACGAACATTGAAAACCAAATAAAGCAATCATAAACAAATGACAACAACCTTACAGCAGCGCGAAAG
>NZ_JAUBQM010000041.1:0-57266 GCF_036701245.1 Microcoleus sp. Pol14D4 | reverse complement strand
AACTTTTGTTACATCTGTGGAAAAAATCCTGAAAGAATTTGGAGAAAACTATGTAATTAATTTTGTCTAGCTACTTATCGTAAGGAGTATCAGCTAACATCACAGTCTGACTCGCTTCCATCTGCAATTTGCTCAAAGCAGCTTCCACAATATCCGGTTCCGGTTTAGAAGCTTCCGCGTCACTCGATGTCGTCGCTCGATCCAATAAATCGTCAACTTGTGCAGCTTTCAGCAAACCGGAAAGTTCTTCAGTGGTAGCTGAAGTCGCAATAATTAGCCGCAATCCTTCTTGCTGCATTTTTAACAGCAAATCCCGCGAACCGGGGGTTGGAGAAAGTTCGGGAGCAAAGCGGTTAATAATCAGTTCTTTGCGCCGCTGTGCAATCTTTTTCCCGTCGCCTGCTTCGTCGGAAAGCCCTGATACCATTTTGGGTATAACTTTGTCGCCTCCCATACCAATTAGCGGGCGAACTTTCTCGAACGGCACCTCGTAGCCGTAAGCCACAAATGACTCTACCCAAGCTTGAGCGTGGGCGTCATTGCTGAGCGTGAGAGTACCGTCTATATCGAGAATTACTGCTTGCAATTGCATAACTTATTTGTTGTTAGTTATTAGACTTATTCCAAAAAACTATTTTGTAGTAAAAACTTTAGTCCACAATTATTTAATTAGTCAATCGGAGACGGAAGTCCCCACTACGAACCTTTAGACAGGGACTTCAGTCTCACAGCGATTTTTAGGGTTAAGTTGACACCTATGTGCCCTGTTCCTACCCCTAGCTTCCCCTCCCCCCTTGTTAAAGGGGATGGGGAGAATCAGTGGAATCAATGAGTTTGATAATTTTCCTCAGTCCAGCAGCGCGGCAGAGCTTCACCGGAAGGAAAGACTAAATTACTTTTTGGAAAAGTTGCTTTCTCTTGCTCTTCTTGACCAGCTTGATTTTTTCCCGGAACTTCTTGTTTTGTAGGGCTGATTAAAGCATCTACATCGAGGATTTCTATCAAGTCGCCTGATTCTTTTTCTTGTAAAAGCATAGTTTTTCCGTGAAGGGTAAATGCGAGTTAGGGTTTGAGGACAACTTTGATGCAGTTGTCTTTTTTGTTTTTGAAAATGTCGTAGCCGTGGGGCGCTTCATCCAATTTCATTCGGTGCGTAATTACGAATGACGGGTCAATTTCGCCTTTTTGAACGCGATCGAGCAAAGGCCGCAAATAGCGGTGAACGTGCGTCTGTCCCATTTTCAGGGTCAAACCTTTGTTGAAAGCTGCACCTAATGGCACTTTGTCAACGAAGCCGCCGTAAACGCCGGGAATTGACACTGTGCCGCCCTTGCGACACGCGACGATCGCTTGTCGCAGCGCCGTAGGTCGATCGCTCTCCAACCGCACGGCTTGCTTGGCTTTGTCGTACAAAGCGTCGAGACCGGTGCCGTGGGCTTCCATTCCCACCGCGTCGATGCAGGCGTCGGGCCCGCGTCCCCCCGTCATTTCGGTGACGGCTTCCCCGGCGTCCATTTCTTCGTAGTTGATGATTTCAGCTTTCGCCGCGGCAGCCATTTGCAAGCGTTCCGGTACGCGGTCGATCGCAATTACTCGATCGGCCCCCAGCATAAACGCGCTTCTGATCGCAAATTGTCCGACTGGCCCGCATCCCCAAACAGCTACAGTATCCCCCGGCTGAATGTCGCAGTTTTCAGCCGCCATGTAACCGGTAGGAAAGATATCGGTGAGGAACAATACTTGTTCGTCAGAAAGTCCGTCGGGAATTTTTAAAGGGCCGACATCTGCAAACGGAACCCGCGCGTATTCTGCTTGTCCGCCTGCATAACCGCCCGTTAAATGCGAGTAGCCAAACAGTCCCGCCGGCGAATGACCGAACATTTTTTCAGCCAGCCCAGCATTGGGGTTGGAGTTGTCGCACAGCGACCACAAATCGCGGTTGCAAAAGAAGCAACTGCCACAAGAAATAGTAAAAGGAATGACGACGCGATCGCCCTTTTTTAAGTTCTTGACTTGGCTGCCGAGTTCGACTACTTCCCCCATGAATTCGTGCCCCATGATGTCGCCCGATTGCATTGTCGGGATGAAGCCATCGTAGAGGTGCAAATCTGAGCCGCAGATTGCTGTAGACGTGATTTTAACTATCGCGTCGCGCGGGTTGATAATTGTTGGGTCTGGTACGTTATCAACTCGCACATCATTTGCTCCGTGCCAGCAAAGAGCTTTCATTATTTCGTTCTCCTCTAGTTAACTACTAGCTAGCAGATTTTTGCTTCTAAATCTTAAATTTACTACGCCGATAAATTACCTGCCGGGATGGTTTAATTTTAAGGATATAAAATATATTATCTCTCTATCCGAGGTATAATTTAAAAATCTATCTTCCGGCTGTTTTAAATAACAAAAATGTAAAGTTTATCCCCCAACTAAAGTGCGGAGGATTTAACGTTCTTCTGTTAACGCCCAACTGTTATACCAACCGCGCCCGACAGTTGGCAAGTTCTTAATTGCTGAAACCGTTGCCGAAAATTGCTTCTTCCTTCTCTCATAGATAACTAAAGCCTTCTTCCTTCTCTCCTAGATAACTAAAGCCTTTTTGCTTCTTCCTTTTCCCTTCTTCTTTCTTCCTCCAACATCTGCTATAACAGCTAACAACTACATAGCTGAGATTGTTTTTGTCGATCGCCGATCGCTCTCCTCTCACAATAAATAATAATTTCGCACTTGATCTCACTAGGGCGGAGGCTTAAGCTCACATTAGATAAAAAGCGACCCAAAAATTCTCAACTACAAGCAGGTTTATCGATTATTAAGTACGGTGCGTGACTTTTGTATAGCTCAACACTGTTCCCCAATATGGAGAATCACGCACCCTGCTTAAGGAGGATTAATCGTCAAATATTGTATATTAGTTATAGCTAAAAGCCGAGCTTGCGCTAAAGTTGTTAAAGATTAAAATTTATCGATCGCCTTTTATGCCTTACACTGCATCTACCCCAACAGACCCCACTCAACCCAACATCCGCAATGCCAACCACCGCCTACTAGAATTCACCAAGCTGACGCCGATGATGCAGCGGTATGTGGAAGTGAAAGAACAGTATCCCCACGCACTTTTATTGTTTCGAGTCGGAGATTTCTTTGAGTGTTTTTTCCAAGATGCAGTTACTATTTCGCAGGAATTAGAACTTGTTTGTACTAGCAAAGAAAGCGGCAAGGAAATTGGCAGAGTGCCGATGACAGGAGTGCCGCACCACGCCCTCGACCGCTACACTTCAATGTTAGTAGAAAAAGGCTATGCTGTGGTAGTTTGCGACCAAGTAGAAGATGCCTCAATTGCTGCGAAAGAAGGCCGCCAAGTCAAGCGAGAAATTACCCGCATTCTCACTCCGGGAACCTTGACTGATGACGGAATGCTCAAACCCAGGCAAAATAATTTTTTAGCCGCAATTGTGATAGCGGGGGAACATTGGGGATTGGCTTATACAGATATTTCTACGGGAGAATTCGTCACTACCCAAGCCGACACTTTAGAACAATTAACCCTAGAATTGCTGCGCTTGCAGCCTTCGGAAGTCTTGGTACCGACTAATGCGCCGGATTTGGTGACTATGTTGAGACCCGGAGAGAAATCCGAGCATTTACCCGATTGTTTGCCGAATTCGTTTTGCTATTCTTTGCGATCGCAAATTCCGTTTACTTTGCCCGAAGCAAAACAGAGAATCCTGCAAAAATTCAAAGTGCGATCGCTTGAAGGTATGGGATGCGGCCATTTGCCCCTCGCAGTGCGCGCCGCCGGGGGTTTGTTGCAATATCTCGAAGAAACTCAAAAGGAAAAAGCAGTTTCTTTGCAAAGATTGCATACTTACACTCTCACGGATTTTCTCATACTCGACTACCAAACCCGCCGCAATCTCGAAATTACTCAAACGGTGAGAGATGGGGTTTTTCACGGTTCGCTGCTGTGGGCTATAGACAAAACCAGCACCGCAATGGGAGGCCGCGCTTTGCGCCGCTGGGTGCTGCAACCTTTGCTCAACATTAAAGGCATTTGCGCCCGACTTGACACGATTCAAGAATTAGTAGAAAATAACGGCTTGCGCCAAGATTTTCAGCAGTTGCTTCGCCAAATTTACGACATCGAAAGACTGACAGGCCGCGCGGGTTCTGGAACAGCTAGCGCGCGGGATTTGGTCGCTTTAGCTGATTCTCTGGGAAAACTGCCGCAATTAGCCTCGATCGCAGCCCAAGGACGATCGCCATATTTGAAAGCGCTGCAAAATGTACCGCCAATTTTAGAAGAATTAGCAACTAAAATTCACGATCATTTAGTTGACGAACCGCCGATTCATTTAAAAGAAGGAGGCTTGATTCGAGCGGGAATCAATCCCATGCTAGATGAAATGCGCCACACTGCATCAGCCGACCAAGAATGGATTGCAAATTTAGAAGCAACCGAGAGAAAGCGCACGGGAATTTCTAATCTAAAAGTAGGCTACAATAAAGCTTTCGGCTATTACATCAGCATTACCAAATCAAAAGTAGACCAAGTGCCGAAGGACTACACCCGCAAGCAAACTCTCACCAATGAAGAACGCTACAGCACTGAAGAATTAAAAGAAAGGGAAGTGCGAATTCTGACAGCGCGGGAAGATTTAAATCAATTGGAATACGATATTTTTGCTCAAGTGCGATCGGAGGTAGGAGAACACGCCGAAATTATTCGCAACGTTTCCCGCGCCGTGGCGGCGGCCGATGTTTTGTGCGGTTTAGCAGAAGTAGCAGTTTACCAGAATTACTGCCGCCCGACTATGACAGAAAGTAGGGAAATTAAAATTATTGAAGGTTGTCACCCGGTGGTGGAAAAGTCTTTGCCGCCCGGATTTTTTGTACCTAATTCTGCTTTTTTGGGTCGGGAAGAATCGCTAAACCGCCCAGATTTAATTATTTTAACCGGCCCGAATGCTAGCGGGAAAAGCTGCTACTTGCGGCAGGTGGGTTTGATCCAGTTAATGGCGCAGATGGGCAGTTATGTGCCTGCGAAAGCTGCGAGTTTGGGAATTTGCGATCGTATTTTTACCCGCGTCGGCGCAGTAGACGATTTGGCAACGGGTCAATCTACGTTTATGGTGGAAATGAACGAAACTGCAAATATTCTCAATCACGCCACGCCGCAATCATTAGTTTTGTTAGATGAAATTGGCAGGGGAACGGCGACGTTTGACGGCCTTTCTATTGCTTGGTCTGTGGCCGAATATTTAGCAACTGAGATTCGGGCGCGGACAATTTTTGCCACTCACTATCACGAGTTAAATGAGTTAGCTTCTATTTTGGATAATGTCGCCAATTATCAGGTGACAGTCAAAGAATTGCCGGATCAAATCGTATTTTTGCACCAAGTTCAGCCGGGAGGCGCTGACAAATCTTACGGAATTGAAGCGGGCAGATTGGCTGGTTTACCGCCGTCGGTGATTGACAGGGCGAGACAGGTGATGAAGCAGATTGAGAAACACAGCAAAATTGCGATCGGGCTGCGGAAAGGTGTTAAAAAAGATGGCAAAAAACAGTCGGAGGGCGAACAGTTGGATATTTTTGATGATTAAAATTTACGGTGGTAAAAAAGTTGTAGTAACTTCTATATTGCACCATTTTCAATAAGCCTTTCAGGGGCGGGCAGGATACCCACCCCACAAGAAAATTTAATTTTTGTGGAACAGCCATCCTGCCCGTTCTTGAGCATGGTGCAAGATCTCAGTTACTACTTTTACAACAAACCAGGAACGCTGCAACAAATCTAACGTCCATTTTGCAACTTTCTTACCTCTTTGTGTACGCTCATCCCAATTTCCAAAGCCTCATTTAGCAACCGCCCGTATTCAGTCGCCCGATCGCTCACATCCAGCGCCATCAAAGCAGCTAAATTACTTTCAATATTAGCAAATAGCTCGTAACGGCGACCGATAAATTGCTGATTATCCCTGAGAATTCTTTCTGTTTTCAAAGCACAGACTAAACTTTCTCTAGTAATTTTTAATGCTTCAATTGCATCTCCTCGGTTAATTAAATTGGCTTGTAAATTGCCAGCATCCGTTAGGCGATCGATAATATCTAAAGCCTGAATTACCTCATGATACTTCTCAACTTCATCCAGCAGACCCGCCAGCGTTGCCAGAGGCTTTGCCTTAACCCATTTATAGACATTCCAAGCAACAGTAATCGCCAGCGACAAACCCAAAGTTATTTGTAAAACCCGGACAAATATCTCTGAATCGCTAAATAAACCAACATTATGTTTATTAGCCAGTAAAGCAACAGGCAGCGAAACAACTAATGTCACGCAAAATATCAGCAACTCATTCACCAAAAGAGAAAACAGCTTTTTGCCGTCCCGGAGCGCAGCAGGTCGGTAAAAATCCGCTGCAAAACCGTCGCTCAAAGCTATTCCACTCAAATCCTCCAACTCCTTCTCAGAAATTTTTAACTGTTCCAAATCCGCTTCTATCACTCTTCAAAATCTCCTTTAATTGGGATTAATTACGATCCTCCCAAAGACATAATTGATTGCCACAGACTCATATAAAAATTGCTTTCTCGGTCTCGGAACAGTTGAAAAGCCATTCCCGGCGACCCCAAAAACGGTCTCAGCGTCCATCCCAACTGAGTCCCAACAAACGCATAAAGTCCCAACCAAAAGCGCAAAATATTTAGCCTGATGTCTTTGCCTTCCGCATCTTGTTCTGAAAGAAAGTGCATTCCTTGATAAATGAAACTTACTCCCAAAAATCCTGTGATTGCCATGATAGCAACATTCAGCAACAGATAAAAATTGTAATTGGTACTGCTTATGAGGAAAAACAAACTAACAGGTGCAAATCCAAACAGCAAAACGCTAATCATCGCCATCGCTGTCATCAACAATGTCAAATACTGCTCAAAAGTTCGTTTTGAACCAAACATCACATTAAAAAAGTAAAGTGTGGGAAAGCAGATAATCAGCGTCAGCAAGTAAAGTGCTGGCAACTTAATTGCTGAAACCAGACATTGCATCCACGTACTAGATGCACCTAATATCGCTCCGTAAATGGCAAAAAATACGGTACTAGAAATCAACAAACCGAAAATTTTAGATTTGAGCTTTACACCTTGGCGAATTTCTTCAAGAAATTGTTGCCGTTCCCGCAGCAAATACATTACTACTGAAAAATATTTCACGGGCTCTCCTTGTGACTGATGCGACTCCGAATCAGTCATAACTCAAGCTGAGTTCGATCGGCAATCTTGCCAAACCAGGGCACTCTATGTTAACTAATTATTCTTGTACCCAGCTCACCGCAAGCTGAGAGGTGGAGGCGTTTTGAGAAATACTTGCCAAGCTAAACGGCTCAAACTGAATACAGTTATGCTTTGTATTCAATTTGTATTCATTTGTCTCCAAATTGTCTCCAAAAATGGCAATCGGGTAGTCATTGGATATTCACTTGATACTCAGTTTGGTCGTTCCGTAGTCAAATTGTATCCAATTTGTATCCAATTTCTAGTCAACTAGACCCCTGACAAACCGCAAAAATCAGCAATAAAAAACCTCAAACCGTTGATTTATCGTAGGTTTGAGGTTCTTATGGACGCAAGCGGGCAGCGGGAATCGAACCCGCATAGTTAGCTTGGAAGGCTAAAGTTTTACCACTAAACTATGCCCGCGCACAGAAACTAAACATACCACAAGCCTCTGGGAATTGCAAGAGATCTGTTCAAAAATTTTGAAGAGCTTCCTCACACTGGCTGAATCGGGACTTGCGCGCCGATCGCCCCCTCGCCCCAAAACTCCCCGTCTCCTATGCTGCGTAAGACTTTACGGGTGGAAATAATCGTAAATTTGCTGCGCCAGACGCGGGCCAATCCCAGAAACTTCTGCCAACTGTTCGGGAGTCGCTAAACGGAGATAGTCGATCGACCGAAAATGTGCCAACAATTGTTTTTGTCGGTGGTGTCCCAATCCGGGAATTTCATCAAGGCGCGATCGCTTCATTCTCTCGCTTCTTCGATCGCGGTGAAAACTCACAGCAAATCTGTGCGCCTCATCCCGCACCCGGCGCAATAATTGTACGCCCGGTTGCTCAGAATTAGTTGGCAGCGGCAAAGATTCCCCCGGCAAAAATATCTCCTCTCGCTGCTTGGCCAAACTGACAACGCGCAACTCTTCTAGCAAATTCATCTCCCGCAAAACTGCCACAACGGCTGACAGTTGGCCTTTGCCGCCATCTATCATGATTAAGTCTGGTTTGTCGGAAATAGCAGGAGAATCTGAAGATAAATTGCTGAGTTCTTTCGGTTCTTCTAAATCGCTAAACCCATCTTCCATCTTCCCTCTTTCTTCTTCCTTCAATCCCCGGAATCTGCGACCGATAACTTCTGCTAAACTAGCAAAATCATCAGAATGACCCGATTTAATTTCAGGATTTTTAATTTTGTAATGGCGGTAGTGTTGATTGGCCGGCAAACCGTCAATAAATACGACGCGGGAAGCTACGGCGTCAGAACCTTGAATGTGAGAAATATCGTAACCTTCAATGCGGCGAGGAACTTCTGGCAAATCCAGAATTTCGGCTAAATCTTGCATTGCTTGAGAATTGCGATCGCTCAATCTTTGCATTCTCGCCAATTCATACTCAGCATTGCGTTCCACCATCTCAATCAACTCAGCCTTAGTTTGCCGTTGCGGCGTCAAAATCGTAACTTTTCGTCCCTTACGGTTGCTCAACCAATCTGCCAATATTTCCGCTTCTGGCAATTCGTACTGCACTGAAATTTCGCTGGGAATTTCTACAGATTCGACATTTTGATAGTGTTCTTCCAACACCCGCTGCAAAATCGCTCCGGCCTCTACCCCCCCTCGTTCCCCCCCTTGCCAAGAGGGGGAGGAAATAGAAAGTTGAGATAACTCTTGATCCCCCTTTGCAAGGGGGGGTTGGGAGGGTATTTCCGCCATAAATCCCAATCTTCCGACCAATTGACCGGCCCGAATTTGGAACAATTGAACGCAAGCGTGCTGGGTGTCGGCCGCAAGTGCGATCGCATCCCTGGAAACCGTATCGTCGGGCAAAGACACTTTTTGACCCGCACTCAAAGACTGCAAACCCTTAATTTGGTCGCGAATTCGCGCCGCCGTTTCAAAGTTTAAATCTTCTGCTGCCTCTTCCATTTGGGGCTGCAAAATATCGAGCAATTCCTCAGTCCTTCCCTGGAAAATCATCGCTACTTTTTGGATGATTTTTCGATATTCTTCCGGCGAAGTTAACCCTTGACAAACGCCAACGCAGCGGCCGATGTCGTAGTTCAAACAGGGACGGTCTTTAAACAGCGGTTGAGGGCGCTGCCGCAGCGGGAAAATTCGCTTAATTAAATGTAGCGTACTCCGCAGCGCCCCTGTATCGACGTAAGGGCCGTAATAGCGGTCTTTTGCACTACCTGCGCGGCGTTTGCGGGTGATAAAAATGCGCGGGTATTCTTCTGACCAAGTTATGCACAAATAAGGATATTTTTTATCATCTTTGAGGAGGACATTAAAGTAAGGTTGGTGCTGTTTTACGAGGTTTGCTTCTAAGGCTAAAGCTTCTGCTTCGGTGTCGGTGGCGATGAATTCAATTTCGCGCACTTGCTGCACCATCATCGCGATGCGGGGACTGAGATTTTGGCTTTCGCGGAAGTAGGAACGGACGCGGTTTCGGAGTTTTTTGGATTTACCGATGTAAAGGATGCGATCGCTCTCATCGCGCATTAAATATACACCAGGAACCGCCGGAATTTCTTTGAGGCGACTTTCTAGGCGTTCCGAGTCTTTAACTAACGGCAGAGTTTTTGTGGATGGCATTGCAAGCTATCTCAGCAAAATAGAGACTGATTGTACACTCTTTTATTTTACCTTAATTAGGTCGATTTTGACTGCTGCGACCGTCGCCCAACCCACCGATTAAACTGCAAAATCAGTTACAATATCTGAGATAAAAACTTGCGGGTGCGTTCTTCCTTCGGGTTCTGAAAAAACTCTTCTGGTTGGGCTTCTTCCACTAAAACACCGCCATCCATCAATACAATGCGATCGGCAACTTCGCGCGCAAACCCGACTTCGTGAGTCACCACTACCATTGTAATTCCTGTTTGAGCCAAATTTCGCATTACATCTAAAACTTCCCGCACCATTTCCGGGTCTAATGCTGATGTCGGTTCATCAAACAGCATGATTTTAGGCTGCATTGCTAGAGAACGTGCAATAGCGACGCGCTGCTGCTGTCCCCCAGACAACTGTCCGGGATATTTTTTTGCTTGTTCCAAAATTCCCACTCTTTCTAACAGTTGCATCGCCACTTCTTCAGCTTTTTTCTTCGACCAGCGGCGCACCCACACCGGCGCTAGCATGACGTTTTGCAAAACTGATAAGTGGGGAAACAGGTTAAATTGCTGAAACACCATTCCTACTTCGCGGCGAATTGTCTCAATGTTGCGTAAGTCGTGGGAAAGTTCTATTCCGTCGATCGTAATTTTACCTTGCTGGTATTCTTCTAAGGCGTTGAATGTGCGAATAAACGTCGATTTTCCCGAACCCGAAGGCCCCATCACGACAACGACTTCACCTCGGTTTACGGTCATGCTGACACCTCGCAGTACGTGAAATTGTCCGTACCATTTGTGGACGTTTTCTGCTACGATTACTTGTTCTGGGGCTGTTAGTTGAGTTTCCATAATATTTTTTTTATTTTTTAACCGCAGATGAACGCAGATGAAAGTTGATGAGTTTTTAGCGCTGGCCTACTCCTAATGTTCGCTCTATTTTGCGGCTGGCTAGGGACATTGAGTAGCAAAATATCCAATAAATGATGCCTACGAATATGTAAACTTCGGCGTACCTGCCAATATAGGATGGATTTGCTAAAACTGCGCGGGATATTCCGATTAATTCTAACATTCCGAATAGAGATAGCAGGGATGTATCCATGAATAATCCGATGAATTGACCGCCGATCGCCGGAATGACTATTCGCAGTGCTTGAGGCAGTACAATGAGAATTGTAAGCAGGGGTGTATTGAGTCCGATAGACCTAGCTGCTTCTATTTGTCCCCTGGGCACGGCCTGCAAGCCACCGCGCACGTTTTCTGCCAAGTATGCCGCACTAAATAACGTTAATCCAGCAATGGCTCTAATCACTCTATCCAATTTCGGATATTCGGGCGGCAGAAATAATTGCAGCATCACTTGACCTAAAAACAAAATGCCAATTAATGGTAAACCGCGAATAATTTCAATGTATAAGGTTGATAACAGTCTTACAACTGGCAAAGAACTTTGTCTGCCGAGTGCTAGCAATACCCCTAAAGGAAAGGAAAGCACAATACTAATAACTGCTAAAAACAGCGTCAGTACTAAACCGCCCCAATCATTTGTTGACACTTCTGTCAAACCTAACCCGCCTTTAATTAACCACAAAACTATTGGGAAGGAAAGAACCCAAATTGCAGGCATCCAGCCCATGATTTTTGGGTGAATTTGCCTGCCGATGGCATAGCTGGCGGCGGCTGCGATAATAATTCCTAAGAGGTAGAGGCGAGAGGTTAGGTCGATCGGCGAAATGACCGCACCCACAACCGCAGCACCTAGTATAATTAGTAAAGGCGGATTCCAAAGACGTTCTTGCCGCTGAATATTTCCCCAAGTTAATCCTCCCAACAAGGCTATTATGGCCGTTACTATCCACAGCCGCCAGTAGGATTCGCGGGGAAATCTGCCGGCGAAAAATAGCGGCAAGTTGGCTTCTAACACGTGCCACTGAGCTTTTGTTGTTGCCCAAACGATAATTCCTCTAATAGTTTGGAAGGCGATAATTAGGCAAACTACTGTCAGAATGCTGTTGTACCAGGTACTAAATAGGTTTTTGCGCGCCCAATTCCAAGGAGTGGGCGATTCGGTGGCTGGGGGCGGTAATATCGGTATGGTTTCCATAGATTGTGAGTTGTTATTAATTTCTAATACTGTTCGCTAAGATTCCTAAAATTTTATTCACATCTCTCAAATAATATTCACCTAAATCAATTTCAATAATTTGTTCTTGCAACTTCAGGAATTTCCAAACAGTACCTGTAGTAACAGTCCCATAAATCGCAGGAATTTCGTTGCCTTCACGTTCATTAAATATTCTAGCAGCCAACATTTCTGCTACGCACTGTCCCAATCCGCCATTGAGATTTTCCTTTTTGGCTTCTACAATGATAATTATTGGCGCTCTAACAATTAGTAATTCTGGGGAATGGCTTATCAGAAAATCGCAACTTCCATTTAATCCTTTTTCAACATCTACTGTAAAGTCTATCCCCGAAAATAAACTAATTTCCAAGTTTAACTGTTTTCTAAGATCGATCAAAATCGGTGCGATAATCATTTCAGAGCGAGCTTTTTCTGTGTTGCTGCTCAAGGCTAACGGTACATTATCTTTGAGAATTTCTGCAAGTAAGGTACTCGACTCTAATTCTGATACATTAGCGAACATATCAATCTTATCGGAAATCGTTAAATCAAAAGTTTTAGTTACTCGGTCTAAGCTAAAGTCACTGTATGCCATTTAACGCGCTCTCCTTTTATCACCCTTAAAATATATTAAATTTAAACTATTTATCTTTCCTTGATTTGTACGGTTTTATTGTACCAATTCATGAACAGAGAAACTATCAAACTAATTGTTAGGTATGTTACCATGATAATTAACATTGCTTCGATCGCCCTACCGGTCTGATTCAACGTCGGAGACCCCACAACAAAATAAACGTCGGGATAAGCAACCGCAACCGCTAAACTCGAATTCTTAGCTAAATTCAGATACTGACTGGTTAAAGGCGGCACAATCACCCGCAAAGCTTGCGGCAAAATTACCATCCGCATCATTGTTCCCGACTTGAGCCCTAAAGACTTTCCCGCTTCCCACTGGCCTTTCGATACTGACTGAATTCCGGCCCGGACAATTTCTGCAATGTAACTGCCAGTATACAGGCTGAGTCCTGTCACCAAGGCGGCAAATTCTGGAGTTAATTTTAATCCTCCTTCGAGTTGCAATTCTGGTGTCAGGCGGGGGAAATCTAGCCGAAAAGGCAGATTTTTAGTGATAATAAAAGCTAAGATTGCACTCAGCCCGATCGCACCTAGAGCCCAAAACAACTGTCTTCCCGGCTTAGCTTCTTCCAACATCACCCGCGCCCGCCACATCCACAGCCCCGCCGCCGCCAAAACTCCGACTGTTACCAAAATCAACCAAATCTCAAAACCCGGCAAAGCCACCGGCGTTGGTACAGCAATGCCGCGATTTGTCAAGTAAATAGGCCCCCTCATCTGCTGATTGTCTTCGACTTTTGGCAGAGAAATGAAAACTGCAAAATACCAGAAAAATAATTGCAGCAATAACGGCGTATTTCGCAAAATTTCTACGTACAAACCAGCCAAATTCCGCAGCAGCCAATTGTCGGAAAGGCGCGCGATTCCTACAGTCAAACCCGCAACTGTTGCGAAAATAATGCCGATACCCATCACCCGCAGCGAGTTGATTAAACCGACAAAATAAGCTTGCCTGTAACTGTTGGCGGGACTGTAGGGGATTACACTTTCACCGATATCAAAAGATGCTTGGGAATTGAGAAAATCAAATCCAAATGCAATCCCCAGTTGCGAGTAATTGGCACTGAGATTATCCCAGAGAATGGCAATCACAACTATTACTAAAATTAGGGCGATCGCCTGTCCGGCTATTTTCCAGAAGCGATCGTCCCGCAGCAGTTTTGATATATCTTTAAATTTGGGCAATTTCTGCGATTTGCCCGATTGAGGTTCTGGGTTCATAACTTAAATTATATTTGATAAATCTGCTGGCAAATCCAAGCTAGATTGAGCTTTGGTGCGTGATATCGTTTCCGGTTGCATCGGAATGATTTAACCGCAGAGGGCGCAGAGAACGCAGAGGGAGAGAATACAGAGATGAATACAGGACGATGCAACCGGATTTGATATGACTTGATAGTTACTCGATTGGCGATCGGGATTTTTAAAGTCACGCACCCTACATAGCTTTGGTGCGTGACAGTTAACAGTTAACAGTTAACAGTCAACAGTCAACAGTTAACCGTCAACAGTTAACTAAAATTAACGGAACGGCGGCGAGTAAAGCAAACCGCCATCTTTCCAGAGTCTGTTTTGACCCCGTTCTAACTTGAGTGTACTTTTGGGGCCGAGGTTGCGATCGTACATTTCCCCGTAATTCCCGACTTTCTTCACAACGCGGACTGCGTAGTCGTTCGGGAGTCCCAAACCTTTACCTAAATCTCCTTCTGTTCCTAGCAAACGTTTGACGTTCGGGTCAGTAGTGCTTGCAACAAGTTGGTCTACATTTCCCGAATTAATTCCCAAATCTTCAGCTTCAATCGCAGCAAAAACGATCCATCTCACCGCGTCAGCCCATTTAGGATCGCCGCTTTTCACCGCTGGGGCTAAGGGTTCTTTTGACATCACGATCGGCAAAACAACATTATTTTCGGAATTCGGCAGAGTTGTGCGCTTCGAGACTAGCTGCGATCGATCGGCAGTAACACCTTGACAGCGACCTTCTTGATAGGTAGCAAAGACAGCATTCACATCTTCAAACACCACAGGAGTGTATTTAACTCCTAATTTTCGCATTTGGTCGGACAAATTTTGTTCGGTGCTCGTACCTGTCTGCACGCAGATAGATTTGCCCGCAAAATCTTTTAAACTTTTGATGCCGCTGTCTTTTTTGACCATGATGCTTTGAGAGTCATAAAAAATCACCGGGGCAAATTCCAGTCCGGTAGTGCTGTCCCGACTCGCCGTGTAGGTGGTATTGCGACTGAGAATGTCGATTTCTCCCGCCTGCAAAACTGTAAATCTATCTTTAGCGTTGAGTTTTCGGTACTCGACTTTTTCGGGGTCGTCAAATATTGCCGCCGCTACCGCCCTGCACACATCGACATCCAGTCCGGAGTATTTGCCCTTTTCGTCTACAAAGCTAAAACCCGGCAGTTCGCCGCTGACGCCACAAATCAGTTTGCCGCGGCTGACAATTGTATCTATCCGGCTGGAACCTTGTTGCGAGTTACCACCTGCAGCAGTTGTTGCTGTTGTTTGTCCGGTTTGTGCCGATCGATCCCTACAAGATGCCAACGGTGCCACAAATAACACGCTTGCTAGTAGCAGAAATCCCCATTTACGCATAGATTTTAGTAGAACGCTTTCCTGACAATCCTACCTTGTAGCTGTCGAGAACTGTGGCGACGATCTGCGAACTACAACAGCCTCCGGCTTCAAATTAGCCATTCTGCATCCGCTGCTGCACTGCGGCCACTGCACCGACTACCCGCCTGTTTTTTTGAGCAAACTGGCAGCCCAGAGTTGGAAACCCGGTTTCCGGCTGGAGGTCTGGTCGTCAAACCTAAGATTTATCCTTGAAACCCGGTTTCTTTTCTGCTATTTCTGCCCAGCGCGAGGGCTCATCGCCCTTCCCTGGAACATTTATACGATTTTGATTGAATTGGCTCACAGTAGCTCTGGTGCTAGCCGCTGCTCAGCTAAATCGCGGATTAGGGAAAGCCGAGACTGGATGTATTCGTCCAACACATCTGCTTCTTTGCCATTAAGCGCAGAGTTCGTCTTTAACTGCTTTAGCAGCCACTGTACCAAGGTCGCATCATCCAAATTGACTAACAAAGTAGCTTGGGTGGTCTCAATTAATGACCAGAGTTGGCGTAACATGACTGGAGTCATAAAACCTCGTTGAGCGTAAATACGCACTTAATGGGCGGGCCTAGCGAAAAGCTAGTCTTGGTGTCTCAAGCCGATAGACGAAAAGTAGCCTCAAAGCTATCGGCTTAATGATTATTTTATATTTGACCACAATAACTTAATACAGTAGTGTCATAAGTTACAACACACAAGATGTTATAAGAGTTCCCAATTCCTTCACATTGAGATAAATATCTTGATAAAAAATTAAAAATCTTTACACGCGCTCGCTCGCGGGGGCTGCCAAGAGCTGTCGGGGATCCGGCTGGAGAGCCCGGTTCAAAACAAAATTGATTAATCACGAGCCACCAACTTTTCAACCCCCGCCAGAATTATTTTTAATTCAGCGATGATTTTTGTAGCCCCCTCCAAATCATTTGATTCGGCGCGACTTTGAAGCCGATCTGCCATATCGGGCATTAACCGCACCGCCGCCGTAGCGCTGACACCTTTAATTTGATGAGCGTGGCGGGCCAGTGTCTCCATATCTCCCGAAGCGATCGCCTCCTTAGCAGCTTCTAAATAACTAGCAGTATCCACGACAAAAGTTTGCAATATTTCCCGCTCAAACTCTAAATCAGCGCCCGAAATTTCGTGCAGACGTGCCATATCGACTACCGATTCGATATCTGGCTCAGAATTTTGAAGTTCCTCGCCCTTAAACTTGGGAGTTTCAATTTTTAGCTTGGCGGACCAATTTTCTAGTACCGATTTTAACTTTTCAATCGCAATAGGTTTGCTAATATAATCGTCCATGCCCGCGGCCAGACACTTTTCGCGATCGCCCTTCAAAGCATTCGCAGTCATTGCAATCACCACCGTCTTTTGATGCGGCTGCATTTTTCCAGCAGCAACATCTGCTGCTTCTAGGCGGCGCAATTGCAGCGTTGCTTCGTAACCGTCCAAAATCGGCATCTGACAGTCCATCAACACAATGTCATACTTTTTCAGAGCAACCATAGATAGTGCCTCTGCACCATTATTGGCCACATCCGCCGCGCATCCCAAAACTCTGAGTTGATTGAGACCAACTTTTTGATTGATTGGAGTATCTTCAACTAACAAAATCTTTAAACTTGCTAAGTCCCGGTTGTCAATAGCTGAAGCTCGATTGGACGTTGGATTTGCTCGCGGCTCATCAATCAGCGTCATCGGGGCGATCGCGTTCGCCAAGCAATCAAATAGTCGGTGAGCTTTCACAGGTTTAGTTAAATAGCCACTAAAACCGCTATCTACCAAGCGTTTCGCCTCTCCAAGCTGAGTCATTGAAGTCAGCACCACCCACTTTGTCTGCTGCATTGCCGGCTCAGAAATCCTCAAGCGTTCGAGACTTCCCGCCACCATTTCCGGCAACTGAATATCAACCAAAACGATATCGTAAGGGGAATTAACGCTGACAGCTTTGTACAGAGATGCGATCGTCATCCAACCGTTCTCAACCTCCTCAACCTCCATTCCCCACAAAACAGCCATTCTCACTAGCACTTTTCGCACTGTCGGCTTGTCGCTGGCAACTAACATTTTTCGCCCGGCCAGCACCGTTTCAAAATTCACTTCGCACGCTGTCCCGACAGCAGTTAAATTTTCATTAACTGTCGGCACAGTAAACCAAAAAGTCGAGCCTTTGCCAGGGGTACTTTCCACACCGATTTGCCCACCCATTAACTCCACCAACTCCTTAGAAATAGCCAGCCCCAAACCTGTGCCACCATATTTTCTTGTTGTAGAGGCATCAACTTGAGTAAAAGATTGAAACAGCTTTTTTTTGTTTTCTGGAGCAATCCCAATTCCTGTATCTGTCACTTTAAACAGCAGGAGCATCGACTCATTATTTTCTATTTTTAACGGTTCGATATTCTCTAAAATTTTCTGAGTATCGCTGTCTGCCAATAACCCAGGATTACTAGCATTAGCAACCTCTATTACCACTTCTCCTGCTTCTGTAAACTTAATAGCATTGTTGATCAAATTAGTGAGTATTTGCCGCAACCGTGCTGCATCGCCTTTAATTTGCAGCGGCACGTCGCTGTCAATCAGTGCCACCACTTCTATATCTTTTTCTTGTGCGGGAGTTGCCAACAAATCCAGCACTTCATTCATACAGATACTCAGGTTAAATTCTAGTATTTCTAAGCGCATTTCTCCAGCTTCCAGTTTGGAGAGGTCTAGAATATCGTTAATGATCGAGAGTAAATTTTGACCGCTGAGTTTCAGCGTCTGTACAAAGTCAAGCTGTTCGGGAGTAAGATTCGTTTTCAGCAGCAAATCCGTCATCCCCATCACTCCATTCATCGGAGTACGGATTTCGTGACTCATATTTGCTAAAAATAGCGACTTCATTCGAGACGCTTCCAGGGCTGCTTCTCGGGCCTGCTGCGCTTGTTCAAAAAGAGTAGATTGCTGAATGGCGATCGCCAACTGCACGCTCAACCTTCCCAGCAAATCCATCTCAGAATCAGTCCAAACACGCGGAGCACTGCACTGATGGGCAATCAGCAACCCCCACAACCGATTTTGACTCGTTTCCAAACTCCTTCCCGGCGGTTCAATTCGAGTTTCCGGCGAATATTCTGCTGCCAACCCCTGACTTTCATCGCCTATAAAAATTGGTACAACTAAATTAGCCCTTACCTGCAAACTAGCAAGTAAATCTCGGTGTTCCTCGCTCAAATTTGCCGTATAAATATCGGCCATTGCTTGAATTGTTTCTGCACTGTACAGCCATACATAACTTTCCCCAAAGGATGTTCTTTGAACTTTTCTGCCCAGCAGGGGCATCCAATCATCCCCTACTGATTCCACAACAACCAGCGCTGTTTCCTCGGACTCAAAACGATAAATTACCGTGCGGTCAGTTGCCAGCAACTGTCGCACTTCGTGTACAGCAGTGCTCAGAGTTTGAGTGAGGTTGAGAGACTGGCGGACTCGCTGGGCGATCGCCGAAACCAAGCGTTCTTGTTCTGCTTGTTCCCGCAGCATTCTCTCAGCTTTCTTGCGTTCGGTGACATCGCGAATTACCGCAGCAAAGCACAGGGGTTCGGTGGTTTGAGGGTGCTTGACCAGAAAAGCATTCATCACAACATCAATTGGTTGTCCGTTGCCCAAGTGCTGCATTTGACCTTCGCCTTGCCACTGGCCGTGACTGATAATTGTTGGTAAAATTTCTTGACCGAATTTATGTTGAAAATAGGGCCCAATATAATCCCATATCTCCGTATAAAGCACTGCCGAAAGATTCTCTACACCCACCAGTTTTCGTCCGGCTTCGTTGACAAACAGTGTTTTGCCTTTCAGGGTAGCCATACCGATAAAATCGCTGCTGTTTTCAATCAGCGACACAAATTTTTGCCGTTCTTCTTCTCCTTTTTTGCGTTCGGTAATGTCGCGCTTGACGCAAACGTGACAAATTACATCATTGGCGTTGTTAATCACAGAGTATGCCGCAACGTCGATCGCCAGCGTCTGGCCTTTTTTAGTGCAGTTAGTAATTTCGCCCCGAAAACTTCCTGTTTTCGCTAAACTTTGGGCAATTGCCGAAAAACACTCCCCCGCAACCAGTGGCGAAGCTTCTGCTTCTAATTCCGCGTCTGTGTATTCTAGAAGCGTTTGGTGAGCAAGATTTTGTTCGAGGAAAAACCCGTCAGCATCGATAATGACGATCGCATCGTTGGAGTTTAAAAATATTTCTCGGTAAAGTTTTAGTTTTTCCTCAGCTCGCTTGCGTTCGGTGATGTCTCTTTTGACGCTTACGTAACAAACTACATCCCCATCATCATTTAGAACCGCAAAGGCCGAAAGCTCCACCTCAACTATTCCTTCTTGCACAGCCTTAATACAGGTCATTTCGCCCCGGTAACTCCCTGTTTCTGCCAAGCTTTGCATTACCGACGCAAATACCTGTTCTCCCATCTGATTTGCAGGGGTTTTTCCCCACAATTTGGACGAACTGTAACCCAGCAAAGCCGTGTGAGCTTGATTTGTTTCTAAGTAATAGCCTTGGGGGTCTAAGATCGCGATCGCATCGTTGGATTTCAAAAAGATTTGTTGATAAAGTTGCAGCTTCCGTTCAGCTTGTTTCCGGGCGCTAATATCCGTGAACAAGCCGTAGTAAACTATCTCGCCCGATGCTTGGAATTCTGGCTGGGAAGCTCCTTGCACCCATTTAAGTTTTCCTGACGGAGTGACAATTCTTCCTTCCCACCGCCAAGGCTGCAAATTTTCAGCAGAAAGCGTCACCGAGTTGAGAAAATCATCTCGATCTTCGGGATGAATCATGTCAACAATTACATTAAAATCCTGCTGAGCCACCTCTGGTTCTATTTCATACAATTCCCGGCAGCCTGCACTAACAAACGAGAATGCCATCGAGCCGTCTGGATGCAAGTCAATTTGATATACCGTACCGGGTACGCTAGCAGTAATTTTTTGCAGTTTGGCTTGGCTTTGATTCCTTGCTTCATCTGTGGCCTGCAATTGACCAATCTCTCTAGAAAAACCCAAAACCCCAAATATATTACCCTCTGCATCGCACAGCGGCACTTTTTGCGTATCAAAGACGTGCTGTTTGCCACTTTCAAAGACGATCGCCTGGTAGGGATTGCGAATCCTCTCCCCAGCCAGCACAGCTCGATCTTCCTCGCGGATGCCCTTAATTTGGCGGTTGCGATCGCCAAATACTAATTCGGCTGAAAACCCTAATTGAATATCATCTTTGCCGATAATTTCCTCAACATTTTTCCCCACATATTCAGCAAAACTTTTATTTACAAAAATGTATCTCAAGTTTCTATCTTTCGCAAAAACTCCGTCCGGGGCCTCGTCCATTACAGCCCGCAATAATAGTTCTTGACTTTCCGAATCCAGAGCAAAATTATTTTTAATTTCATCCTTGACACTGCTCGTTTTACGTGCTAAAGTTATTAACTGTTCCGCACAAATTTGAGCGGCCGTGTGGAGCAAACAAAGATGTTCCAAATTAAAAGCATTTTCCTGCTCTGCACCGATGAAAAATACTCCCAACAATTCTTCAGTTTCATCCGAGTTAGCTGATGCCATCAAGACAGACTGAAACTGAGTAATTGGTGGCGGAGCGATGTTGTGCGCCCAGTCCCGATTGCCAGCAAGCCATTCACTGCGAGCAGCTTGCAAGCGCCCTTCTATTTCGGCTTTGGCGCTAGCACTTAACGGCTGTAAGTGTTCCAGGTATATTCGATCGTCCGGTAGCGTCAAAATGGCGATCGCCTCTGTGGGAATGAGGCGATCGAGATGTGCTAGACACGCAGACCAAATTTCCTCAACACTGAGAGCGGCTTGAACTTTTGCAGTAAGTTCGTTGAGAACTTGCAGTTCCAAGGTACGCTGGCGGACTTGTGCTTTGAGGCTGGCGGCTAGGATTTGCATAATGCTCACCAAACTGGTTTGCTTATATTATAATTATTGATTTTTAAACTTTTTCAAACAATCATCTTAAAATACATCCGCCGAAAAGACAACTTTTTTATATTGAAATTACCTTCAACCGATAAAAAACAAGGGCGCGATCGGGAGCAAAGCGGCACCGCAAAGCACCTGCTTGGCTCCCGCAGCGAGATTAAACGGCGAAATTATCCCATTAAAATTACGTTATCGATCACATGGATCACACCGTTATCAGCTTCGATATCCGCAGCGACAACTGTAGCATTTTTCACCTCAAAACCGTCAGAACAATCAATTTTAATCGGCGAACCTTCCAAGGAAGTAACAAAGCCGAGTTTTGCCAAATCAGCTTTCATAAACTTACCGGAGACGACATGAAACATCAAAATCCTAGTCAGTTGGGGAACGTTCTGCACTAGGGTTGTGATAGTTCCCGGTGGCAATTTCGCAAAAGCGTCGTCATTGGGTGCAAAGACAGTAAAAGGGCCCGGACTTTTGAGCGCGTCTACTAAATTAGCTACTTGCACGGCTGTTACGAGGGTTTGGAACGAACCCGCACCTACGGCAATATCAACAATATCAGGCATTGTGTTTTACCTCATCTGGGAAAAAAGTTCTATTAAGTATCGTAAACTGAGGCGGGCAACAATACCTACTGTCTTTTTTGAAAAATTGGTAATTCTTTTGTAGTGAGGACTTCCATCCTCAGATTTTTGATGAGGATGGAAGTCCTCACTACAAACCTAATAATATAGGACTTACATATGGGGGCCCAGAAACCTGGTTTTTTACGAAAATACTTCGTTAAAACCCGCAGATTCGATAAATAACCCAGTTTCAAGGAGTCGGAGTGCGTAAATCCTGTAATAGTTATTTTACCAGATATAATATTACTAACGCCTTGGCAATTTAACCGGGCGGGGGTTTCCAATTGGTACAATACTGCTAGCGATTGTGATACCAAGATCCTTTGTTTCTAAATCTTCAGCATTTAGGTTTTCTTCCTTGTGAATGCTAAAACTGCCGTACAAAATTGAAATTTCAAAAATGTCAGTATGAATTAAAGCTGCTTTCCGGTGCGCGTCTTCACCCAAATGAAAACCAATCAAATCAGCTAATGGTTCTTTTACTTCCTCTTCATCATGCACCTCCCACATAATTTCTCGGCAGTCTTGAAAAACTAAAGAGTAAGGCAATTGATCGCCTGTAGGATCGTAGATACATTCCAGTAATACTTCATTCCCCCACAAAGACACATTGACATTTTTCACGAGGGATGTAAGTCCACCTAAATTAAGCAAGTTGTAGTCATCAGGCATATTAATTACTCACTTTTTCTCCAGTAATGTGCGTATCAGGAATCTGATTGCCAAATTCATCCCGTGTTTGGAGTACGCTACCATCTTTGCCAAGACGCAAACCCCAGTTTATTCTTCTACCATCTGAGCCATATCGCGGTGC
The DNA here is from genome assembly GCF_036701245.1 of Microcoleus sp. Pol14D4. Lineage (NCBI taxonomy): Bacteria > Bacillati > Cyanobacteriota > Cyanophyceae > Oscillatoriales > Microcoleaceae > Microcoleus > Microcoleus sp. Pol14D4. The sequence goes on along the minus strand of NZ_JAUBQM010000041.1, from coordinate 34,561 downwards.
TGGCAGGCGAACAACTTCACTATTAGTGCGGATTATGACTTTTGACCTGTCAGAAAATTTGTATTCAACATAATTTCCTAAAGAACTTTTTACCTTAGCACCCAGTCCGCGCAAAAAATCATCGACTTCTTGGCGAGTCATCCCGGTTAAGTCTCCAAACTCAGATGCAATTCCATTTTCTCCCACTCCCTGACTCGGCACGCAAGTCTCCTCACCAACCATTGCTTATTGGAGTTTAGCACGGTTGAAGAATCGGAACAAGGAAGTTCGCCAACGGATTCGCTTTCTGAGGATGTAACGGATGTCAGTTCGATGGAAGTCGGAAGAAGGAAGAAGGAAGAAGGAAGAATCATTGCTCAAACTCGCAAGGCCCAATTATCAATTTCCAATGACCAATAATCAATTTCCAAAACAAATAGGGGGGCCTTGGACCCCCTACTAATTAACTAAAACTAACTAAAGTAGGAAACAATTATTAGCCGCCAATTTGAACTTTCACGACGCGGTTCTTTTCTGCTTCCGCTTTAGGCAAATTCAGGTGCAAAACTCCATTTTTGTACTCAGCTTCTACGCTGTCATTTTGAACCCGTGCGGGTAGGGGAATCACGCGGCGGAACGAACCGTAACGGAACTCAGAGCGAGTCATGCCTTTATCTTCACTCTTAGTTTCTTGACGGCGTTCGCCGCTAATAGCAACAGCTTCTGCGGTTACTTGTACGTCCAAATCCTTAGCTTCCATGCCCGGAACTTCTAATTTAAGGTGGATGGCTTCGGGAGTTTCATCGAGTTCGGCGGCGGGTAGAAAAGCAACACCGTTAGATGCGCGATCTGTTGCCGGTGACAAGCTATCAAACAACCGATTCATTTCTCGTTGCAAGGAGTCCATTTCCCGCAAAGGTTCCCAACGAATAAGTGCCATAACTAATACCTCGACTATCTGAAGTTTTGATGGTTGAGAAACACTTGACTCAACCTGTATTTAATATATTCCAGCTCCAGAAATAGGGGGAGTCGGTTTTCCGCAAAAAGGGCGATCGCATTTCCGAACATTCGCGATCGGTATTGTAAAATCATCCCCGGTGCGGGTATCCGAGCCAACCCGAACCCAGCAATTTTAGATTTTAGATTCGAGGCAGGAATTCCCATCTAAGAATCTAAAATCGAAGATTCGATTAACTCCACCGCGAATGCTGATAAGAAGCGTAGGTATCAAACAAAGCACCCACCAAACCAAAAGTTAGGCCGATCACTAAAAAACCCTGGAGGGGACAGCCGCTGCCGAAAGTAGCTAAGAACTGCAAAATCAGGTCTTCTCCAGAACGACCAACTCCTTGGAGAGCAGGGACGAAGCCGATCAGCAAAAAGCTAGTCAATCCCGCACCGATTAACAATAAGGGGGCGACAAAGCTCAACAGGCTGGTCAGCAGTAGAGAGCGAAGAAAATTGGGAAAAATGCTCATAAGAGTCAGTAAATTCAGCTAAACTGCCGAAAGGTACAAGCAAACAAAACTTGTCCTTTTCTACGATAGGCAGCGATCGCCCTCAGCGGCCAATTATGTCAAAAATCTTAAATCTTAGAGAAGAAAGTTGTTTAAGATTTGTAGATAGATTTCATTTTTGGCAGTTGTTCTACACTCGAAATCCCTTGAGCACAACTACACCATCGAGCCTCAGTTTGTGGAGTCAGCGGTTGCTGGCAGCAATTTTATTGGGCGGCCAAGTCATGCTGCACTTGCTGAAGGGCAAAATTCACCGCCGTAACACCCTCGACCAAATGGCAGCAGTCGGCCCGGAATCTCTGCTGATTGCTTTGCTGACTGCGGGTTTTGTCGGCATGGTATTTACTATTCAGGTAGCGAGGGAGTTTATTAACCTCGGTGCCGGCAATGTCGTCGGTGGCGTTTTGGCTTTGTCTTTGACTCGCGAACTCGGCCCCGTCTTAACAGCCGTCATCGTGACGGGACGGGTAGGTTCGGCTTTTGCAGCGGAAATCGGCACGATGCAGGTAACAGAACAGATAGATGCCCTGCTGATGCTCAGAACAGACCCGATCGACTATTTAGTAATTCCCCGCGTCCTTGCTTGCTGCTTGATGTTGCCAATTTTAACCATCATGTGTCTCGTCACCGGCATCGTCGGCGGACTGCTGATTGCTACGACAATGTACGGCATCTCTCAAAGCGTGTTTTTAGAATCAGTCCGCAATTTCCTGAGTCTGTGGGATATTTGCAGCGCCGCAATTAAGGCTTTTGTATTCGGTGGCTTGATTGCTGTAATCGGCACTAGCTGGGGTTTGACCACCACCGGCGGGGCAAAAGGCGTCGGTCAATCGACTACTACGGCGGTGGTGACGGCTTTACTGGCTATTTTTATTGTGAACTTTTTCCTGACTTGGCTGATGTTTCAGGGGACGGGCTCTAGCGTACTCAAAGGCTTGTAAGCTAGGAAACATATAAAATATGAATAATCGGCAACATTCCTTTACTACCCTTGATTTAAACCCGTGAATACCACTGCCTCTTCGACTGCGCCGACAAGTACGATCGAACTCGCTCCGAGTTATGCGATTCCCCTAGTCTTGGTACTGGCGGCCGTACCGCTGCTGTTTGTTCAGAAGTGGGTGAGTTTGCCGCTTTCTGTGTTCGGCTTGTTTCTGATGTACCAAGCCGCCACCCTCCGGCTGCAATTTACCCCAACAGATTTGGATATTTATCGAAAGTCCAACTTAATCCGCCGCTTTCCTTACCGAGAATGGCAAAATTGGCGGATATTTTGGCCCGCTGTGCCGATTTTGTTTTATTTCAAAGAAATTAACAGCATTCACTTTCTGCCGGTTCTGTTCGATCGTAAAATGCTACAGACCTGCTTAGAACAGCGCTGTCCCCGTCAAGACTAAAAAAGTTGTTAATTTTTAATTTTTAACTTTTCCGTGCCCTACGCCGAACTAAATTTCCCATGAATTCAGACGAATCTCCAACCCAAGAACCGCAACCACAGCCACCCGCCCCAAGCGGTGAAGGCGAAGTCGATTTGCCCGTGAATGAGAGGGAGTACCAACTTCTATCTCAAACAGAGGATTTGTGGCTGGACGAAAATGAACTTCCAGCCCAACTCCCGGCAGAAATAGACCAGCCGCTGGACGAGGAAGATGCCGAAATCGCCCAATTCGTGGACGAAGCAGGCGCAATCGCCCAAATTCCGCCCACCACCGACGATGCCGAATCAAAAAGTCCGATCGCTCAAATCGAGCCTCCAACAGACTCCCAGCCAACAGTAACCGCAGAAACGGTAACGCCCATCCCAGAAAATGTTACCGAACAGTTGGCCCTGAGAGTCAAAGAATTGCAGCAGCAAGAACAAGCTTTGACAGAAAAAATTGCCGCCTTGGAAGCCGACAAAGCCAATGCTATAGAAGCGTTGGGCCAGGCTCAAGCCTCGATCGGGCGTTTGGTACAAGACGGCTTGATTCAATTAGATCAGCGCAAACAAGCGCTACAAATCGAAGTAGAAAAACTCGAACGCCGGCGCGATCGAATTCAAAAGGAAATGCGAACCACTTTTGCCGGCGTTTCCCAAGATTTGGCAATTCGAGTCCAGGGTTTCAAAGACTATCTAGTAGGCAGTTTGCAGGATTTGGCCGCTACCGCCGAACTCTTAGATTTGACGCCACCAGTGCAAGAGACACCCAAGCAAATTCCTGCTGAGGAGTCTCAATCCTCAGCACCAGTAAATCCCAAATTTGCCGAACAGGGATTTCAAGAACAAGCCAAACAAATTCGCCGCACCCTCGATCAATACCGCACTGTCCCCGACTACTACGGCCCGCCTTGGCAACTTCGCCGCACTTTTGAACCCATCCACGCGGAACGAGTTTCTAACTGGTTTTTCACCCAAGGAGGAAGGGGTGCTTTGCGGACTATGGGTTCGCGCTTGCAAAATATCTTGATTACTTCGACTATTATTTCTGTACTCAGAAGCGTCTACGGCGGACGGGTGCGGACTTTGGTACTCGCCAACAGTCCCGAACGTTTGGGAGAGTGGCGGCGGGGTTTGCAGGACTGTTTGGGCATTACTCGCAGCGATTTTGGCCCAGAACGGGGGATTATTATGTTTGAGTCTGCGGAGGCTTTGGCTCAAAAAGCCGATCGACTGGTGAAAGATGGCAAATTGCCACTAATTGTCATTGATGAAACTGAGGATTTAATTAGTTTGTCAATCCTGCAATTTCCGTTATGGCTGGCATTTGCTGCCGATCCGCAAACTTTAATGGCTGCTAAGGATTTTTGATTGGCTAATTGCTAATTGCTAATTGCTAATTAGTAATTAGCAATTAGCAATTATGCTAGGGGAAAGGTGGCAAATTTTAAAAGTACACGAAATCTCAAAGTAAAAAATGACTAGCTGGATAATTTTAAATGGCGCACTGCTAATAGCAGCTTATCTGCTGGGTTCGATTCCGACGGGGTACGCCTTGGGGAAATGGATGCTGGGAATTGATATTCGACAGGTTGGTTCGGGTTCGACGGGTGCGACTAACGTACTGAGGACTTTGGGGAAGTGGCCGGGGTTGGGGGTGTTGCTGGTTGACGTGTTGAAGGGGGTAAGTGCGATCGTCCTAATCCGCTACATTTATTCTCTCAGTTTTACCCAGCAGCTAGCAACCGCCGCAGGTTTAGAAAATACTGCAACTGTCATCCCTTGGATGGCAACTTTGGCGGGTTTCTCTGCTGTTTTGGGCCACAGCAAATCAATCTGGCTGGGGTTTACCGGCGGTAAATCGGTGGCTACGAGTTTGGGAGTTTTGCTTGGTTTGTATTGGCCAGTAGGTTTGGGAACTTTCGGAATTTTCGGGATAGTATTTGCGGTATCGCGAATTGTCTCTTTAAGCTCGATTATCGGGGCAATTAGCGTTGCTGGATTGATGTTTGCTCTACATCAGCCGCTGGCTTATGTATTGTTTGGAATTGCGGGCGGTGTGTTTGTAATTGTGCGGCATCGGAGCAATATTCAGCGGCTGTTAAATGGTACGGAACCCAGGATTGGAGAGAAATTAGAAACAGCAGCGAGCGATTGATCGGTAATATTGTTGTACTCCTGGTTGCAGATTACCATTTCTCTGTCCAATCTTCGATTTAAGCTTTTGGAGGAGGCTTTGCAGCGCATTCTACAGCTTAGAATCCCTGAGCAGAGATAATACTCCCTTGAATCTCAGCCACACTTACATTTGCCACAAAGCCTACTATGTCGCCGGAATTCCTAACTTTAATTAGAGTGCCTTGACTCTGTATCGGTTGAGGATCGAATACACCTGGCGCGAAAACTTGATTGAAACTTTCTGGTGCATCAAACCCCAATAAGAGTGTCACGTTTGTCACGTATTGCAAGTCTACATCGCTAGCAGTCAAACCGCCTGCCAATCCAATTCGATCGGCACCTACTCTGAAACCGGCAATAGCATCGGCATTATTGACATCTGTAACTCCGGGTTCTGCTTGGAGGACGTACAAGTTGCTGCCCCCGATTTTGATTGAATTATTTTCATTCAAGGCGGCTAAAAAGTCGCGACCCAAACCTCCCACTAGAGTGTCATTTCCGTTACCGCTGGCTAAGAAATCATTGCCTCTACCGCCCAAGAGAATATCGTTTCCCGCATCACCCGTAAGCAAATCTGCATCTTGACCGCCGCTGAGAGAGTCATTTCCCTCATTTCCATCAAGTAGATCTATTCCTTTTCCCCCAAATAAAGAATCGTTGCCCAACTCCCCGCTGATAAGATCTTCCCCTTCATTGCCAAATATCAAATCATTAGCTGTTGAGCCGGTGACTAGATCGTCACCTCCGAGCATCCAACCTCCCAAAGGAAAATTAGTTGCATCTGCGATCGACAAAGTAACGACTTCGGATGTATTGTCGCCAATTAATCGCCGCTGTTCTGACGGATCGGGTTTTAAAGCCATAAAAAATTTCCGCGTAAAATCTCAGATGTCAACATGATTAAATAAGCAGTTTTCAAAGTCAATTCATAAATTCATAACTTTGAGTTCATAAAAGTCATAACTTTGAGTTCCTAAAAGTCATATTTGTGGTAAAATCAACACCAACGGGTGCAGCGAGTCGAGGGAATAGAACAATTTATGTGTCTGAATCCAGGGGATATTCTGCGCGATCGCTACCAAATTATCGGTCAATTAGGTGAGGGAGGATTTGCCAGAACCTATACGGCTAACGACGCTTTAGGCCACCCCGAAAATCCCCTGTGCGTCGTCAAGGAAATTGGGCCTCCTCCATCGAAAGATCCCGATGTTTTGCACAGGGCACAGGTGCAATTTGAAACAGAAGCTGAATCCCTGATATCTCTGGAACAGTGCTCGCGCATTCCCAGGTTAATCGAGCACTTTCAAGAACAGGGAAGATTTTACTTAATTCAAGAATATATTGCAGGAAATCCGCTGAACAACGAGATCGGTTCAGGCAGGCAGTTTAGGGAATCAGAAGTTATTGATTTATTGCAGGATATTTTAGAAGTTTTAGATTGCGTCCACAAAAAACATATTATTCACCGCGATATTAAACCGTCAAACTTAATCCGGTGCAACCGCTCCGGCAAAATTGCTGTGATTGACTTTGGGGCAGTCAAAGGTATTAGCAATTTGGCGATTCAGGGCGGTCAAATAACTCAAACTCGCGTCATCGGTACAGAGGGTTATATGCCGGCCGAACAGTGGAAAAATCAGCCAAGATTTAACAGCGATATCTATGCTGTGGGAATCATCGGCATTCAAGCGATCGCAGGTTTAGATATTCCAGACTTTTTTAATCATAAAAAAACTGGGGAACTCGTCTGGCACTACTCAACTGACGATCGCCCGATGGTACAAATTAGCCACAAGCTGGAAAAAGTTTTAAATAAGATGGTGCGCTACCACTTTAACGATCGCTATCAATCCGCTGCTGATGTTTTGCAGGATTTGCGATCGGTGGTGGTATCGCCCTCAGCGCCGATTGAGACTGCGACGCAGGTGGGAGTGGAATATTCGATCGCCAGTGACAGCAGGACACCTGTGGACTCAAACCCTCGTTTAGTCCTCCCAGATAATTTAAGTGCCGGAGAAAGAATTCTCTTTACCAGTTCTCGTCCTCGGTTAAAGCAAAGAGGAGTTGAAAAATTTGCAGCTTCAAATTCAGAGCAAGCTTTTAATTTATTCAAACAATCGTGGCATAAAGAATACGGCAAAGATCCAGAAACTTTAGTTTACCTGAACAATGCTTTTCTGGAGGTCAGCAACGCTCCTTATTACACAATTGCTGTAGCCCTTCCCATTTGTGGGAGAAAGCCGGACAGTTTTGCTCTGCTTGGTGCTCAGGCAAAAGAATTTCTGCGCGGAGTGGCTCAAGCGCAAACAGAAGTTAATTTGGGACTGTCCAATGCTAGCGATCGGGACTTTACCGGTCGAGGTTTTTTACCAAGTCAAGCCATTAACGGCAAAGGACTTAAAGTAATTATTGCTGACGATGGGAACGATAAAACAAGGGCAAGACAAAGAGCAATCTCACTGGTAAATCAACCGGATATTTTAGCAGTTGTCGGTCACGCTAGCAGCGAGATGACGATGTACGCTGTAGATATTTACAATAACAATAATCTGGTTTTGATGTCTCCGGGTGCAGCCACGGAAGAGCTGACAGATGAGCCGAAAAAATTTTTTTTTCGGACTCAATATACGACCAGTTTAATCGCTAGAGATTTAGCGGACTACCTCCTCGCACAAAATCAAACACAAGCAGCAATTTTATACAATCAGGAAAGCCCATTTAGCGCATCTTTTAAGGAAGAGTACACAACGTATTTTCGAGACCGCAAAGGAGGGGAAATAGTCTGCATTCGCGATTTCGATTTATTTCAAACAGACTTCAACGCCCAAAGAGCGATCGAGGAAATCCAGGCGAACGCAGAAACTGCGATCGTGTTAGTTCCAGACCCTCATGTTACAGGAGCCTTAAACAGCGCATTTGAGATAATAAAACTTAACGCCGATCGCAATTGGATTGCCGGGGCATGGATGCTGATGTGTCCGCAAATGTTAGAATTTGTATCTGGGCAACCGAAAAGGTTGTTTAATAAACTAATCCTTTCTGTCGGCTGGCATCCCTTAAACAGCCCCAACAAAGAATTTCCTCAACAGGCTCGATCGCTGTGGGGAGAAGAGGGAAATACTCGTATAGCTTCAGGTTACGATGCAGCGCGCGCACTCATAAAGGCATTGGAAATGCAGCAGGAACCCAGTCGCGAAGGAATGCAAAGAACGCTTTCATCTCCTGATTTTATGGCTTGGGGAGCAACAGGAACCATTCAGTTTAACTCGCCGGAAAATGGCGATCGGAAAAATCATCCCAGCGATCTAGTACATATTGTAGAGTGTCCAAAAGAGCGGTTCGGCCTCGCTTTTGTTCCCGTCAAGTACCCGACAGGGGCAGCGGCCGGTTTAAAGTGCGATTGAACTCGTTTCTGATTGATTCAATTTTCTTGCGTTAGCCGCCCTCGCTCGCGGTACATGAACCGCCAGAGGGCGGCGTTACATACTCGTGAGTAAACTATATAAACCAGTTCCCGCCCGATGGTAAAATCAACGTCAACGAGTGCAGCCAGTCGGGGAATCGGAGAATTTATGTGCCTAAAAACAGGGGATATTCTGCGCGATCGCTACCGAATTATCGCTAAATTAGGTGAGGGAGGGTTTGCTAAAACCTATACGGCTAACGACGCTTTGGGCAGCCCTGAAAATCCCCTGTGCGTCGTCAAGGAAATTCCGCCGCCTCAATCTAATGATGGGCGGCTGTTGGAGGAAGCACAACAGCAATTTGAACAAGAAGCTAAAACCCTGAAGTATCTCGATAAGTGTCCGCATATTCCCCAGTTAATCGATCGCTTTCTGGAAAATGGAAAATTTTACTTAATTCAAGAATACATCGACGGAAATCCGCTCAACAAAGAACTCGTTTCAGGCAGACAGTTTCAGGAGTCAGCAGTTATTGATTTATTGCTGGACATTTTGTCAGTTTTAGAGTGCGTACACTCTCAAGGTATTATTCACCGAGATATTAAACCGTCAAACTTAATCCGGCGCAAGCTTGACGGCAAAATTGTGTTAATTGACTTTGGGGCAGTAAAAGCGATCGGCACTTTGGCGATCGAGAACGGTCAAATAACTCAAACTCGCGTCATCGGTACTGAGGGTTATATGCCGGCGGAACAGTGGAAAAATCAGCCCCGATTTAACAGCGATATCTATGCTGCGGGAATCATCGGCATTCAAGCGATCGCAGGTTTAGATATTGCAGATTTTTTCAACCATCAAAAAACTGGCGAACTCGTCTGGCATTACTCCACTGACGATCGCCCGATGGTACAAATTAGCGACAAGCTAAAAAAAGTTTTAAATAAGATGGTGCGCTACCACTTTAACGATCGCTATCAATCCGCTGCTGAAGTGTTACAGGATTTGCGAGCGCTAACAGGATTGCATTCACCACCACCGAAACGCAGGCTGTTTTCTCGATCGATCTTTGGTTTGTTACCATTGGCAGTTGCGGGAATGACAGCGGGACTGGCAGCCCCTATTTTTTTACGCACAATTACACCTAAAACTTGTCCTTTAATGCAAGGAGATGCTTTGAGTTGCGGCGAAGAAATCCTCGTCAAAACTTCTTCACCTCGGTTAAAGCAAAAGGGAGTTGAGGAATTTGCCCAATCAAATTATCAATCTGCTTTTGATTTATTCAAAAAATCCTGGAACGAAGAAGACAGCATCGATCCCGAAACTTTAATTTACATGAACAATGCTTTGCTGAAGGCTAAAAATGCTGATTATTACACAATTGCTGTTGCGGTTCCCATCCTGAGAACTCAGGATGGTTCTGTAATTAATGCAGATTCGGCAAAAGAAATTTTGCGCGGCGTGGCCCAAGCCCAAACACAAGTTAATTTAGGATTAAGCGCTGCTAATGAGAGGAATAACAGCTTTCCCGGTCAAAGCTTTCTCGACGCCAAAGCTATTAACGAAAAAGGTCTGAGAGTCATCATTGCTGACGATGCGAATCTCAAAACAGAGGCAATTAAAACAGCAAATGCACTGGTTAAACAGCCGGATATTTTAGGGGTAGTAGGTCATTATGCCAGTGAAATTACCCTATCAGCGATAGATATTTATGACCAAAATAATCTGGTGCTGATTTCTCCTGGAAGCACAACGGAAGAACTGACAGAAAAGCATCGAAAAATTTTCTTTCGCACATCCTATTCGAGTCGGTTTGCAGCTCAAAGTTTAGCAAATTATCTGCGGTCAGTAGGTAAAAATCAAGCAACAGTTTTATACAATCCCGGCAGTTCGTCGGGTTCTTATTTTACACAAGCATTCAAAAGGCAGTTTCAAGATGACAAAAAAGGAAAAATAGTCAGAACTCGCGACTTCGATTTATCGAAAAATGAATTTAACGCCCAAACAGCTTTAAATGAAATTCAGCGGACAGGAGAAACAGCGATCGTGTTATCTCCAGACGGTCAAATTACCAATTCATTAAATAACGCGATCGCAATGGTTAAAGCCAACCGCGATCGCAATTGGATAGCCGGAATTTGGGTACTCTACAAGTGGAGAACTTTGGAAGCCGTATCCCAGTTAAAATCTTTTGAAAAACTAATCGTGTCTGTCCCCTGGCATCCCTTAAGCAGTGTTAATAAAAAATTTCCTCAACAGGCTAAAAAGTTGTGGGGAGGAACGGTAAATACCGATACCGCCTTAGCTTACGATGCAACTATTGCACTGATTAAGGCAATGGAAATGCAGCAGCAGCCCAGCCGCGAAGGAATGCAAAAAACGCTTTCTCTTCCGAATTTTATTGTGGAAGGAGGAACAGGAACTATTCAGTTTGGAAAGAATGGCGATCGCAAAAATCCCCCCAGCGAATTGGTGCATATTGTCAAGTGTCGAAAAGAACAATTCGGTGTAGCTTTTGTTCCCGTCAAGTATCCGACAGCAAAAGCGGCAGGTTTAAAGTGCGATTGAACTCATTTTTGATTGTTTCTGTGCGTCATTCCAGACTTATTTCCCTAATTCTTGAGAACGCAAAGAAGCTGCTTTCACTGCTTCGATCAGTGCCGAACGAAAGCCGTTACTCTCTAATTTAGCAATTCCGGCAATAGTTGTGCCACCGGGACTCGTAACTCGATCTTTCAATTCTGCAGGGTGCATTCCTGTTTCTTGCAACAGTTTCGCTGTACCGAATACTGTTTGCAAAGCTAATTGAGAGGCGATCGCCCGCGGCAAACCTGCACAAACCCCCCCATCTGTCAAGGCCTCTATCAAAATTGCTACATAACCAGGCCCGGAACCCGAAAGCCCAGTCACCGCATCGAGCATACTCTCAGGTACTTCTACCACTTCTCCTACGGCCTGAAAGATGCGCTTTACTAATTCTAAATCAGCCGGTTGCACGAGTTTTCCCGGAGCGATCGCGCTCATTCCCGCCCCCACCGTCGCCGGAGTATTCGGCATCACCCGCAGCACTCCCCGCCCGGGAAAAGCTGGTTCGAGCTTGCTCAGTGGCACTCCTGCCAAAATCGACACTACCAGCGCTTCTGGCTGGGAATTAGCCGTTTCTCCATTATTTCCCTGTTTGCGATCGCCTGCCACGGCCAATTCCAAAGCTACGGTATCAAAAACTTGCGGTTTAATCGCCAAAAACAGCACTTCTGTAGCTGCAGCAACTTCTAGATTGCTGGCTGTTGTTCCAATCCCGTATTTGTTAGTCAAAAACTCGCGGCGCTTTACCCCTGGCTCGCTCACCAATATTTCTGAAGGCAAATAAACTTTTTGTGCAATTAAGCGGGATAAAAGAGCTTCTCCCATTACCCCGCCGCCGATCGTACCAAATTTTATGTTAGTCATTAGTCATTAGTCACTTGTCACTTTTGAGTTATCAGTTGTCAGTTGTCAGTTGTCAGTTGTCATGGGTTACTTAGTTGTTAGCTAATGTTATTAATCCGCAGTGTTTATTCCACAGTTATTAGTTGTTAACTATTGACTACTGATTACTAACTACTGACTACTGACTACTGACTGCTCACCACTGTCAACTGACTACTAACTACTAACTACTGAGCGATGGGAGCTTGTTCTGCCGGCCAGACTGTCGGTGCAGGAGCAGCAGCACGAGGCCGTCCTTGAGCAGGAGGCACTTCGTGAACCACACCAGACTGAGTTCTCACCTGCACGCAGCTAGGCGTAAACAAGAAAATACTTTCGCCAATTCGCTCTTGATGACCGTCAAGGGCATAAGTACCGCCCGCCACAAAGTCCACAGCTCTTTGCGCTTGGTCTGGGTCCATCACCGTCAGGTTCAAAACCACAGACTTCCGTTCCTTAAGAGCTCGAATTGCTGCCGGCATCTCTTCAAAAGTGCGCGGCTCCATTACTACTACTTCCGAAATCCCGTTCATAGCTCCAGGCATTCCTATCACGTTATTCATTACTGACCCTACTCCGCCGGTTGGTGCAACGACATCCATACCTGTCGATCCTACTACTGACCGCTCCCGCATTCTACGATTTTGACGACGTTCTTCTTCGGCTGCTGCGACGGCAGCGGCGTTGGGTTCAGGCGCTTGGTAGAAGTTCTGATAGCGCTCCCCTTCCGTTTCGTCGTACACGTCATCGTACTCAGGCTCATTGTTGATGCCTACAAAATCTCGCAGTTTAGAAAAAATATTCATGATTTACGCTCCTTCACGACTTTGCTGCCCCGACTATACTCGCGTTGCGCGTTAGTCGCGGGTGGCTGACTATTCTATATTTAACCCAAATTGTCTTTATCAGAAGATTTCAATTACTTATCCCCTCCTAGAGCCAAATAAGGTTTGTCCTAGCCGTACCATAGTAGCACCTGCTTGAATTGCCAAATGATAATCTCCCGACATCCCCATCGAGAGCTGCTGCATTTGAATGCAGGGCAAGTTTTGCTGCTGGATTTTCTGTGCAAGTTCGCGGGTGCTGTTAAATAATTCTAGGATTTGCGAGTCATCTAATCCCAGCGGAGGAATTGTCATCAAACCTTGAATTTTGATATGCTGACATTTGTTGAGTTCTGGAAGGTCGGCAAGCAGTTCTGGAACGCTCCAGCCGTATTTGTCCGGGTCGGGCAACATTTTGACTTGCAGGCAGACTTGGGGAGAACAGGACATTTCCCCCGCCAAGCGCGAAAGTCGCTGAGCGATTTTTAAATTGTCGAGAGAGTGAATCCACTGGAAATGCTCTAGGGCTTTGGCGGCTTTGTTGGCTTGCAAGTGGCCGATCAAGTGCCAGTTGATATCCGGTAAATCTTGCAGTTGGCTTTGTTTTTCGGCAGCCTCTTGAACCTTACTCTCGCCAAAATCCCGGATACCGGCGTCGTATGCTTCGCGGATAGCATCAGTCGGTACCTGTTTGGTAACGGCAATTAACCGCACTGATTCGGGCAAGTGTTGGCGAATGCTGTGAATTCGAGAGGCAATGGTCATGGGTACTCAGCGCTCTTGACGGGAGGGAAGGAAAATTAAGACAGTTACCAATTACCAAATTACTGGTTTTCGCTATTGAAACGTGCGCTGGTGAATGGTTTGCAATTGGTCGTACTCGTGATATTGACCGCTGCGACGCAGGGTTCTCAGGCGAATTTCGACCATGAGGCGAGCGTCGGATCGGCTGATTGGTTCAAACCTCAGCCCGCCAGGGCCGTTTGTCACCAAAAAAAACAGGCGCTGGGCGTATAGGGTGGTAAATAATTCTTGGCTGTCTTCAACCTGGGATACCCTGAAGAGGAGGCCAAAGTTTGGATGATTCAGGTAAGTTTCGGTAGTCATTCACGCTCACAATCGATCAATTTTAGATTAAAGATTTAGATTTTAGATTTTAGTTTCGCTCGATCGCCCGACGGCGTTGTTTGACGGCGGGATACAAAGAGCGATAGCCGTAGCCGTGCAATAGTCTCCGTCGTGGCTGAGGCTCAATTGCCACTGGCAATTTCCCCAAACAGAGGCTTGTGCTGCTGCGGTTCCGTGGAGTTGCACGTTGGGAGCACCGTTTTCGGAGCGCCGAATTTCCACATCTGCATACCGTATTCCTCGCCATCCCGTCCCTAGAGCTTTGACAACGGCTTCTTTTGCTGCCCAGCGCCCTGCTAGTTGGTTGCAGGAAACTCGATTCATTTTACCTTTAATGCTGCTGTGTTGAGAATTTAGTGACCTACAATCCCTTTGTTCGGCGGGCGTGTAAACTTTTTCGAGGAAGCGATCGCCAAACCGGTCTAATGCGGATTGTATGCGCGGAACATATACGATATCTGTCCCAAGATAGATGTTCAAGGTCTTGGTTCTCTAAATATTTGTCTCCATTACTTTAGCAGGACTGTCGCGCACCAGACAAAACTTACTCAAATGTCAATACGCTTGGGTTAAGGAAAATTGTAGCGAAAATGTTGGGTTTCGTTCCTCAACCAAACCTACGCACGATCGGTTTTTTTAGCACTAACCCAAGCGTATTGACTCAAATGTAGGCCCGTGCTTCAAAGCCCGCTCGAATCTTTCCTTCCCAATTCTTCAATCTCAAATCTAATCAATCTAAAATCTAAAAACTAAAATCTAAAATCGCAACATCTGTCCCAAGATAGATGTTCAAGGTCTTGGTTCTCTAAATATTTGTCTCCATTACTTTAGCAGGACTGTCGCGCACCAGACAAAACTTACTCAAATGTTGGCCTGTACTCCCAACGACGAGCTTCATCAGTCATTCCCAATTCTTCAATCTCAAATCTAATCAATCAATCAATCAATCTAAAATCTAAAATCTAAAATCTAAAATCTCAACTGTCCCAACCCCAAACCAAGCGGGCGCTCCAGAGGAGGAGCAAGCAGCCGAGGGCGATCCAGTCTCGGATTTTCAATTGCAACTGGTGCCATTCTACACGGTGTCGATCGGGACTGGTGAAGCCACGAACTTTCATGGCGCTGGCTATTTGTTCAGCTCGCAGGAGCAAGTTTTCTAACAGTCGCTCGGCTATCATCAACCAAACTTGAGCGGCGCGGCGAAATCCTAGTTTTTTCCAGTTTATGGCTCTAGTGCTGACCGATCGCACTAAATTTTGTATTTCTTCCAATACTAGGGGAATGAATCGCAAAGATAAAGTTAATGTTAAGGCTATTTCGGTAACAGGCCAGTTCAAGCGGCGCAGCGGCTGCATTAAGTTTTCTATAGCAGCGGTGATTTCTTCGCTTGCTGTGGTGAGAAGGTAGAGGTTGGTGCTGTAAATTACTGTAAAAAATAGGGTGCTGACGTTGATAGCTAAATCTAGGGATTTGCGGGTGATTTTAATCGGGCCTTGTTTGAATAAAACGTAACGGTAGTTTGTGGGTTGCGGGAGTTGATTTGGGCTTTGGGCTTTGGAATTGGGAATTGGGGAGTTTGAGCCTAAATTAAAAGGTTTGTACCAGGGTTTTGGTTGGGGCGGGGGTGGAAGAGTTGCGGGCTGTTGGGAAAATGTTAATTCGTCGGCGGGGATGCGGGGCTGGTGCTCTGAGGGGAGTCCGTCGGGGGCGATCGCGCTGAGGCAAAATACTAAAATGCAGAATAGCAGCAGCATTCCCATTTGCTGTTTCCACACCCGCAAGGGAATTGCTGCAGTTAGTGTCAGTACGATTAACATTCCTACTAGCATCAAGCGCCAGATGGGATTGGCGAGTATTGGCGCAATCAGAAATGTCATCAACCAGGCTAGTTTTACGCGGGAGTCTAGCCGGTGAAGCCAGGTTACGGGTTGTTCTAGATAAAGTCCAATAGGGAGCGATCGAAGTAAATCCATCTTGATATTTTAGATTTTAGATTTTAGATTTTAGATTGGGGATTGTTTGATTGGGGATTGTTTGATTGTTTGATTGTTTGATTGGGGATTGTTTGATTGTTTAATTTATGATTCTTTGATTGAGGGTTGGGATTCTTTGATTTTAACTTGGCAATTTTTGTGGAAATTTGAGATTTTTTTATTTGCGATTTGCTGTTGGGTTTTTAGCAATTAAAGTTTTGATGGAGGCAACTGTCATCGCTAAAATTTCATTTGTTTCTGACATGATACTCCTAAAACTAGCGACCTCTACTAATTTAGCTTCAACTATCAGCTCCATCCAGTAAAGACATTCATCTGCTTCTTCTTCCACTATTCTGAGTTTGGCAATTAAGTCTGCTGTTGACCTAGCGCGACAAGCTGCTCGATAGTTAGCCCCGACAGAAGTTCCTCAACGAATTAACTGCTTGCCAATTACCTCAGAAACGGTATTTTTGGGCAGTGAACTTACTAACTTAATCACTCTTAATGCTAGCTGCTTCGTTCTTTGTTTAAACTCTTGTTCGTTCATCGGATATTTAGATTTTAGATTAAAAAATTTGCTGTAATTGGCAAGCGATTATATCATATAACCGCCTTTTTTCTTCAATCTAAAATCTAAAATCTAAAATTACTTGACGCGCAGTGCTCTGTTTGTTGTACTCATTTCTGTGGCACGAACTTTTTTGCCTCTCCAAAGTAGTCGCATTGGTGTACCGGTAAAGCCTAGGTGTTTGCGGAATTGGCTTTCCATGTAGCGGCGGTAATTTTCGGTGAAGCGTTTGGGATCGTTGACAAATAGGGCGATTGTCGGTGGCTGCGATCGCACTTGAGTACCGTAATAGATTTTGCCTTGTTTTCCTTGGCGGGTAACTGGGGCTGAGTGCCAGCTTGTGGCTTCTTCTATGACTTCGTTAATCACGGCGGTAGTGACGCGGCGCTTGTGTTCGTCGGAGGCTTTGTCTACTAATTCAATGATTTTTTCAACTCGCTGTCCAGTCATGGCGCTAACAAAAATCATTTCTGCCCAGTCGAGGAAATAAAGTCTGGTTCTTACTTCTCTTTCGTACTCGTAGATGGTGTCGGAGTCTTTTTCTACGGCATCCCATTTGTTGACGACTATGATGCAAGCGCGACCTTCTTGGCTGATGCGATCGGCTAATTTTTGGTCTTGATCCGTAACCCCGTCAATTGCGTCAATTACTAGCAGTATAACGTTGGCGCGGCGGATGGCTTTGAAAGCGCGGTTGATGCCGAAAAATTCTGCACCGTATTCAACGTTTTTCTTTTTGCGAATTCCTGCGGTGTCAATCAGGCGGTAGGTTTGACCGTTGCGTTCTACTAAGGTGTCGATCGCGTCGCGGGTTGTGCCGGAAATCGGGCTGACTATGGCGCGATTTTCTCCGAGAAATGCGTTTAACAAACTCGATTTGCCGACGTTGGGACGACCGATAATGGCTACTTTAATTTCCTCAACTTCTGGTAATACTTCTGTGGGAAGGTAAGTAATTAATTTGTCAAGCAATTCACCGGTGCCGTTGCCGTGAATGCCTGAAATTGGGTAAGGTTCTCCCAGTCCCAATTGCCAAAAGTCTGCTGCTTGGGTGAGTCCTGTATTTTCCGATTCGCACTTGTTGACGGCGAGAATGACGGGGACTTTTTGCAGTCGCAGCCAAGATGCGATCGCTTCGTCGCCACCGGTGAGTCCGGTTTTTCCGTCTACTACGAAAATGGCTGCGCTGGCTTCTGCGAGGGCCGCCATTGCTTGTTCGCGAATTAAAGGCAGAAATTCTGTTTCGTCGTCGAATACTAGCCCGCCGGTATCTACGACTTGATATTCTCGATCGCCCCAGTATGCTGGTCTGTAAGTGCGATCGCGCGTGATTCCTGGTTCGTCGTGGACGATCGCGTCTTGGGTGTTGGCTAAACGGTTGACGATCGTCGATTTGCCTACATTGGGGCGTCCAATAATAGCAACTATAGGTAGAGACATAAAAGTAGCAGCAATTAGGCTGCGCCGTAATTTTGAGGTTTAGTCTTGTATTGTAAGCTAATCTGACCGGAATTTTATAGATTGAGCCTGTGTTTCTGTCTTTTCATGCTGTAGGTGCTGTTTTACCGATCGCCCGTTTAAACATCGAACCCTAAAAAATAGCCACAGCCTATGGATCTGCATTCCCAGCCCGACTCTGAGAATTAGAAATAAAACTTAAATAACTCAACAAATCATCTCATGTGTGGTAATTCTTTGATGATTGTGAAGGTAGATATAGGATTTTAGCGATCGGCTATTATTGGAAATAAGCAGGAGTTTAGTTTTTGACGAAAGCTTAAAACAGCAGCTTAAAAATGGAAACTAAATTTCCCTCAAAGCTCAACACATTAGGTGGTAATATGGCTGTTCTGCAACTAGAAGACGGTAGAACATATACGGATATCCGGGCGATTGCGAGTCAACTGGCAGTTTTAAATATTGAGATCGAGTCCCTGCCCACAAACGAAAATCCGGCGTTTCAAGAACTGCTCGTTCAAGACATTCTCAATGTTACAGAAAAACAGCAGATTCTCGCAGCCTTTAATAGCGAGTTTGAACAGTTCAAGCGCGCCAGCGGATATCGGTGGTGCGACTTAAAAGTGCTGCATCCAGGTTCGCAGCAGATTTACGCGCTGATGACTCAAAGCGATCGCACTCACACCCACACAGATGCAGAAGTTCTTCACATTTTAGCTGGGGAATGCGTTTTTGGGTTTGTGTATTCTAACGGCTCTCAGGTACAATTAATGCTGCAAGCTGAAGAATACATTAAAGTGCCGGCGAATACCGAACATTGGTTTTATCTCACTCCGTCGCTGTACTTGAAAGCCTTGCAGTATTACACCACTGCTCAAGGCTGGGTTCCTCAGTATACTAACAGGAAACTAAAAATTAAAAACTAAATTTAGGGTGCGCCGAAGCGCACCTTCCTCTATCAAAAGAGGCAATTGAAATGGCAACTAGACCAACAAAATCTCTCTCTAAGAGACTAAGATTAAATGATCTCTGCTTCATTAGGTGTGGCCATTTCAATTTCTTCGCAACGCTGCAAAAGTGCTTCTATTTCCTGAGCTAAAAAAATTACTTCCGGCCAAGAAGAACCGTTAATTAAATCTTGAGCGTGAGCTAATTTGTTTCTCAATGCTTCTGCTGACTTTAAAAAACGCTCCCCGTAGCGTTTGGATTTGAGCCCCAGCCGATCGACTATTTCAGCAGAAGTCAGGATTAAATCTCGCTTGTCGCAGAATTGCAGGTAATCAATTAAGTCAATTGCTTCATTTCGCGATCGCCCCAATTCCCAAAGGTGTTTTGCTGCTAAAATGCGATCGCCTTTCAGCAATTTCTGCCAAGAATCTTGGGGAAAATAAATCCGCACGATCCGCAATAAATTCATTTCCAAAAGCGTCACTAATCCAAACAGCAGCATCCGAACCGGTGCTTTTTGCAAATCGCCACAGGTAACAATCCCGTCGATCCTGTTGCTTTCCAATACAAATAATCTCGGTTTTTCTCGCAGCAGCGGCAGCAATTCCATCAAAGGAGTGGCGGCGGCGATTAATTGTGAGGGGTGAAAAATTTGCTGGTAGTCGCTGCACTTGCCTTTACCTAAGTGCGATCGTTCTACATAGCCGCAAACCGTGCCGTTTTCTTCGATACCGAGCACGTCAAAATCGCGGGCCTCCATCCACGATCGCAATTTGGCTGCGTCTTCGCAAGCGGGGACAGCTTTCAGCGGTTCCGCGAGGTATTTAACTGTAATGCTGTCTTTGAATAAATCCCGCAAGTCGGCGGAACTTGATTTTAAATGTTTCATCTCATGTCTGGTAATTTCATGGATCGTTGCGCGACAAGAGGACAATTAATATTGTAACTGCAACTAAAGACGCCGTATTAGCGTGGGAGAATCTCAGTTTTGTAAAAAGCGTTTTTTAGGAGTGCGATCGTCCTTGCACTCCTGTAAAATCCAAACTGAGATGCAGCCTTACCCAAGGCGTGTCAACAAACACGTTAAACCCTCAGTCTCGCAGCGCTTGAAACCCCTACCTCAAAGCGAAAGTCCTCTTGCATAGGACTGAGAAAAATACTTTTAAACTTATTCTTATTAGTCCTCTTCAGAGGACTTTAGCTATGAGACAGGGAATTCATTCCCTGGCGGAATGCCGGGTGAACGGGAGGAATGGCGGACTAAAAGCTTAAGTTGACACTAATATGCCTTACCATGTCCCTACAGATTTCATGATATTACTTACTGGCTAATTCCGGGCAATAATGATTGGCGGCAAGGGTGGTAATAATATCGGCATCGGCGAGAAAACTTTCTTTGAGACTTGGATTGTCGATACTGGCAGCTTGCCCGATCGCTCTTAATTTAACTTCCGGCAGAGAAACTCCAGATTTTGCTTCCGCACACATTCTTTTAGCGGCCGCAATTTTTTGACCGGGCGCCCTTTGGATTGCTTGCAGTAAATTGTCCGTTGCTTCGGGAGAGTAGCTTTTTGCTAAGCGTTTGTAGTCTTCGAGAAATTTCCCATCGTTTCCTGTCAGCTTAATGTCGGATTCTTGAGGCGAACACAACAAATTTAAGTTAATTACTTCGCCCGCTGAATTAACAAGAAAACATCCTTCGCGTTCTTGGGCGATCGCGCTTTGGTTGCTGGGTACAAATTGTATAATAACGGCAGACAGAACAGCAGTTAAACAGGAGTGTTTTAGCATGGGAATTACGTGATATATTGGGAATTTTTAACCGCATAATGCGGAGCAATATGGCGTTATTGAGTTAGAGCGTGTCCGGTAAATTAACCGAAATACTTGGAAAGGCTAGTTTCAGCAACCCTCTATAATTTCTACTAAAAATCGGCATACATAAACCAGCCCCGACTAAGCGAAAAGAAATCATTGCAGGGAAATCAACCGACATAATATCAGACGAACATTTCGTTGTCTAGGGAAGTTTTCATTAACAGCAAACATCCCCCTCGTGTGAGGGGCGAATGTGTGGAACCGGGAACCGATCGAATGTAGTCGCCTTGATGGCAAATTTCCCCTTCTACAATTAAGTCTCCTTCTAATACAAGCACTTCCTCCGAGGCAGCGTGTCGGTGCAGGGGAAATGTTACTCCAGGTTCTAGTCGCATCAAGCAGGTAAGTTCGCGCTTTTTTTTGTCAATGTAAAGCTTGCCGAACGAAACTCCCGGAACTTTATAAGATTTCCATTTGACCTCGTGCGATCGCACGATTAAAGAGGGAGCATTGTTTTCCGTTGGGGAGGTCACAATGGGCTTTAAATTGACTGATTCTGTCGGGGTTGGCTGCTGTTCGGCTATGCGCTGGAACAGGCGGTTTTTGAGGTCGGGTGCGACGGGCACTGGCGGGGCTGTGTAGGCGATCGCGGCAATTGTTGATTCCAAAGCTGCTAATTCACTTGTAAGTTCTGCGGACTCTTTCAATTTCTCTGCAAATGCGCCGCGTTCTGACTCGTCGAGGGTATCGAGAGCTTGAAGGGCTGCAAGGATTTTATATTCCTCGTCTGGCATCATTTCCATCTGTTTTGCGCCATTAATTAAGTAATTCAGCCTAAGTTGATTTTAACTTTTAGATTGGTGTGCTACCCTCGCACTCAAGATGGATGATTGGAGATACCATAATTTTAGATAGATGTTAAACAAATTAAATTTTGTTTTTTGACTATCTAAAATTCTTCGCTCAAAGCTTGACGCAATTTGGAAATACCCAACCGAATTCTGGTTTTGATTGTACCTGTCGGGATACCAGTTTTAGTTGAGATCGCCGTGCAAGTCAGCCCTTGGTAGTAGGCGAGTTCGATCGCCTCTTGCTGTTCCTTTGGCAGTTTTTCTAAGGCTGCTTTGACTTGTTCGCTGCGTTCTTTAAACATTGCATCTTCCATCGGTTCTGCAACGCTAGAGATGGGTATCTTCGCATCTTCCAGACAAGCTTCAGCAGCCCGGACTGTTCGCTGCATCGCTCGCAGGCGATCGAGGGAACGACTGCGCGTAAGCATGAACAACCAGGTATCTGCTCGACTGCGAGAAGGATCGTAAGTTGCTGCTTTTTGCCAAATTTGGGAAAAAACATCGAGTACAACTTCTTCAGCTTCTTCTACCGAACCCAGAATTTTGTAAGCGAGAGCGTAACTTGGGCGACCGTAGCGATCGTAAAGTTTAGCTAATGCCGTTTGGTCTTTCTGGGCAATCTGCACTAAAAGCAGCGATTCATCGCCTGACTTCTGGCCTGTCATTTCAGTGTACCCAAAATTTTTGTTTTGACGGCACAGATCCAAAATTAAAATTTCGGCGTATATCACTACAGAACATAATTGTAAGTTTGAAGTCTGAGGTACAACCTGGAGTATGCCTTTTCAGGCTAATTTTGTCGTGCTTTGAATTTTCAAAATCCCAAGTTATCTTGAATTTTACCACCTGATTAGTAATTTTTTTGAGACTTAACAATCCGCTTGATGCAGAAAGAAGAAATGCGCTCAGCCTGAACAGTCAAACCAGGGTCATTTAATCGTTCCTAAGCTTGGGAATGCTCGCTGCCAAGCAGAGCCTGGGAACCCATACAAGCGATGCTCTGGTTCCACTAGATCGAATGAGGCTCTGTCTCGGATCGGGCATTCCCAAGCAGAGTCCGGGAACGAGTAAATCCTCAATAACGCACTTTTTTACATAAATTAATCTGGCAGCACAGATCCAAAATTGCCAAACCTTCGTATACCACCAATAGGAGAAGGCTCAGCAACAGCGCAAAAACGCCACAGGTTGACAGATTTCAACCTGTTGCTACAAAAGTAAAACCCGCGACTGCGGGGTATTTGCCATTGATTTGTGCAAAAAATTCATTGAAATAAAGGTGCTAATTGTGAAGCTCACGAAAAAAATTCGCCGAACCATACTAGCTATTGAAGTAGCTCTAATTGCTCTATTAACTCCAGGGATAATTGTCGCTTCCGACCACGACGACGGCGAAGTAGATATCAAAGGTCGCGCTGTAAATTTAACTGACCTGTACGTATATCGCGAAAAAGACCAAAACTCCGGTGCTGCGGACGGGGATTTAGTATTTACCATGAATTCAAATCCCAGGTCTGTTGCCCGTTATCAATATTATTTCAGCACTACAGCCCTCTACCAATTTCACATCACCCAGGTAGGTGACGTGAATTCTACACCTACTGGACGCTCTGATATTATCTTGCGGTTTGCCTTCAGTCCGCCTAACAATCAAGGTATGCAAGCGGTAGCTGTAACGGTTGTTCGCGGTGGCTCGGAGACAACTACTAAGACTACAGTTAACGGCGGGTTAATTGCCACAACTCCGCTGAATTCTAATGCTGTTTTGAATACAGTACCTGTGGGCGGTTCTAACTTGACTGTATTTGCCGGTTTGCGGGAAGACCCGTTTTTCTTTGATGTGGAACAATTTTTCCGAGTCCGCGCTGGGGCTTTAGGAACGGGGCCGAAAGTAGGTTTCAAGCAACCCAACCAAGCTATCGACTTTACTAAAGGTTACAACGTCAATACAATTGCCGTGCGCGTTCCGAAAGCGTTTTTGCAAGCAGGAACTGGGGCGAATACTTTTGATGTTTGGTCAACAGTTTCGATTCGCGATGGAGCTGGCGGTTTCAAACAATTCGAGCGTTTGGCGAGACCTGCAATTAATGAGGGTTTGATAGTTACTCCCGCTTATCTGGAAGCATTCAATAATATTCCTCCGAGATCGGATTTGAGCGCTGCTGCTGCTCCGGTGCGCCAGGAAGCTGTTGCTACCCTGAATGCTGTGGATCTTTTGGACGGCAAGGATAACGTCGATCCAAATGCGATCGCTGGAGCTTTCTTACCCGATATCATGCGGATCGATACCACAAAAACCAGCGGCTACGCTAGCGCTACAAATGCTCAAGGAAGTTTGATCGGAGGTCGTATGCTGATGGACGACGTTATTGATATCACTCTGGGAGCTTTGGTGGGTTCTCCGGTTGGCGATAACGTTTCATATAACGGAACTCCGGGAAATCCGGCTCAGGGACACAAACCTTTAGAACCGAATTTTCCTTATTTGGCTTTGCCTAATTAGTTATTGGTTAGTTGTTATTGGTTATTGGTTAGTTGTTATTGGCTAATAACTAATAACCAATAACCACGCAACTTTATAGAATTTGAATGTTTTACCGCAGATGAAGGCGATGAACGCAGATATATGAAAACAAAAATAGGACAAGGAATAAAATCGGATGTTTTCGGGTGGTGGCTGCTGATAGTAGTTCCTGTAGTGGGTATTTTTGTTATTAATTTGCTGCCTAATTGGCGTTTGATTTCGGATATGTTTTCTGAAACAATTCCGGCGGATCTTGATGCTAATTACCGCTATCATTTCTCGGAAAGCTTGAGAAGTAATCCGAATCAAAAGGAAGCAATTGAGCAAGAGATTGCTTTTTACCAGCAGCGATTGGCTGTTGATTCCCGCAGCGGTTTGAACCGGGCGGCGCTGGCGGGATCTTATTTGAAAATGGCTCGCGCTACTGGGGAGGGAGGTTGGTTTTTATTGGCAGAACAAGCGGCTCAAAGGTCGATCGCCGATTTGCCTTTTGACAACAAAGGTGCGCTGTTAGTTTTAGCTCGAATTGCCGAGGCCAGACATGATTTTGCTACTGCTTTGCGCTTTGCTAAACAGGTGGGTTCTGACAATGAAGATGCGATCGCCCTTTCAGTTACATCTCACTTAGCCACGGGTAAAGTGAGCGAGGCAAATGCAGCCGCAGAAGCCTTAGTTAACCGGATTCCCAATTTGGGTTCTCTCACTTTAAGAGCTTTAGTGAGAGAGTCTCAGGGCCGAGATGCTGAGGTTTTGCAGGATTACCGCCAAGCAATGGCGGCGGAGGAACCGGGAGAGGTTGCTGGTTCGGCGCGGGCCCGATCGCTCTTGGGTCGATTTTACGCGCGTCGCGGGCAGTTTGTGCAGGCGAAAGCGCTGTTTTTGGAGGCGCTGCGGTTGGTGCCGCGATACCCGCTGGCGCTGATTTATTTGGCGGATTTGGAGACGCGGCAGGGCAATTATCGGGAGGCGGAAGGCTATTACAGGAAGGTTTCGGCCTATTCTGGCGGAGTTGCGACTGTGTTCGATCGCATTGTCGATCGCGGTATGGCGAGAGTTAAAGAGTTCGAGGGAGATGCGATCGAATCCCGGCGACTTCGGGACAAAGCAGAAGCTGGGCTGCGACAGGAACAGGTTTCTGGATCTACCGGTTTTGGCCACCGCAGGGATTTGGCAACTTTGCTGCTGGAAAAAGGTCGATCGCAGGATGTTGCGGAAGCGCTGGCGTTAATGCAGGAGGAGGTGAAAATTCGGCGGGATGCGGTGACGCTGGATACTTTGGCTTGGGCGCTTTCGAGTGCTGGGGAATGGCAAAAGGCCGATCGAGTGATGGCCGAAATAATACGATCGGGGATTCGCGATGCGGGGATGTTTTACCGGGCTGGTGCGATCGCTCGGACTTTAGGTAAAGATACCGAATCTCGCGCTTATTTTCAAAAGTCCAAGGAAATTGACCCGAGTTTTGACGATCGATCCCGCCAAGCATTGGGCTTGGGAAGTTATGAATTTTGAGATTAACTAATAGCAGCCATCCTGCCAAGTTCGCTATTCCGTCAATCCGCCAGGGGTTGAAACCCCTGGCTAAAAGCTTAAGTCCTCTTGCATAGAACTAAAAGATTTCAATAAAAAGTAGAAAATCTTTTAGTCGGTTTCAACCGACTTTCGCTATGAGACGGGGATTTCAATCCCCGGCGGGCTTGCGGGTAAGCGCGCCGGAAAAATCACAACACCAACAAATAATTCATCCGAAAATTACTAACAAAACAGGTATTTATGCAGTACAAACTTAACCGAATATCAAAATTATTCATCCTATTTTTTCTAACACTTTCATTCTCACTAACAACCTCAACCAGACCAGTTTACTCGCACTGGTCAGACTTATCCGTAGCAGAAATAGTAGTCAACGATTTGCAAACCGAAATAACATTAACATTCCCAACCGGTTTAACAAACTTCGCCGACGACAATCGAGACAGCCAGCTACAACCTGCTGAAGTTCGCAGCCACAAAACACAGCTAGAAAAGTTTTTCAGCCAACAAATCCGCCTCACCAACAGTAGCAACATTCAAGGCACCATAGCAGTAAAACCGCTAGAAATAGCAGCTAAAACCGCCAGCTTAATCCAGCAGCCGAATACCCACAGCACCTTAATCTTAAACTACACCTGGCCCGCACCTTCTCAAGATAAAACCCCCCGTTTACCTGACTCAATTTCCATCTCCAAACCAGAGAAATTGCGTATTAATTACAATCTGTTTTTGCCCGAAGTTCCGACAGCTAGCTGCCAAGCTACGATTGTACAAGCCGGTGCTGTAAAAAGCTTTGTATTTACGCCGCAAAACCGGGAGTTTTTGTTAGCAGGAAAGGAATCTATCTGGGATTCAGGTTGGAGTTTGCTGCTCGCAGTAGCGGGAGCATTTGCTTGGGGATGCGTGCACGCGATGTCGCCCGGACACGGAAAAACTATAGTCGGCGCTTATTTAGTGGGTTCGCGGGCTACTCCGATACACGCTTTATTTCTAGCAGCGACGACTACAATTACTCACACGGCCGGCGTGTTTGCTGTGGGCGGAATTACTTTGTTTGCTTCTAACTTGATCGACCCCGAAAAATTAGATCCTTGGCTGAGTTTAATCTCTGGTTTATTAGTAGCCTTAATCGGGTTTAACTTACTCTTATCAAAAATTAAGACTAGGTTGGTAGTGAGGACTGAAGTTCTCAAAAAAATCAAGACTAAAATTTTTAATAAAAACTGGTTTTTAAGGAGTAAAGTCTTTACTGCGGAATGTGAAGAACCAGTGAATCTTTTGAGTAGAGGAAGTTGGGAGCGAGAATTCAAGCCTGTCAAACCCGATATATCTCACCACTACCACCATCACGGAGACGGCCGGATTCATTCGCATTTGCCTCCCGGTGCTGACGGTTCTGCTATTACTTGGAAAAGCTTATTGGCGTTGGGAATTTCCGGCGGTTTGTTGCCTTGTCCTTCCGCTTTGGTGATGCTGTTGAGCGCGTCGGCTTTGGGCAATGTTGGTTTGGGAATGACGCTGGTGGTAGCCTTTAGTTTGGGATTGGCTTTGGTGCTGAGTGCGATCGGATTGATTTTAGTTTATGCCAAACGTAGTTTTAATAAACTGCCAAAACAGATAACAGCAGTCAAATTTCTGCCGGCGATTAGTGCGATGTTTGTAACGTTTTTGGGGTTGGGAATTACCGGACAGGCGATGTTGAAAATATTTGCTGCAAATCAGTGGGTAATTGGCAATGGATAAGCATAAAATTAGGACTCTTTCTCCTAACTGCAAACTTACGAATAAGTCTGCTTGTAGATACCCGATTTCTGGAAGAATCCGGGTATCTGGGTATCCTGTTTTTTAGCCGTTGCTCACTTATCAGGCCGCACTATGTTTATTAATAATTTGGGCTAAATCCGGTACTCCCTTTTCTACGTAAGTCTTAGCTGAGGGGCGGAGTTTGGCATAGGCGCCTTTAACCATCCCTCTTGTGCTTTTCTCGACCCTTTTGTCACTTATCTGGAGCAATTCGTCTGCTACTTCACCTTTTCTTTGAGCAAAATATTCGACTGGGTTGCCATTGTTTACGGCTTCAGTCCACATCGGATCGAGTGCGATCGAGATTTCTGGCAGAAGTTGATCGACGACTTGGGCGCAATAGTCAGCCCGTATCCCCTTGACAGTAGAGTAGGCAGCTTTAAGAGCCATACCACCCAATCCTGACGCTGCAGCAACTTGTTGGTCTATCAACTTTACACAGTCATCAACAAAAGTTTCTCTGTGGTTTTCATTCAAGAGAATATCGCTAAGTCCCATTTTCACTTTCCTTGATTTAATAGTCAATGTGCTTATTAGCTTTAAGCTCAATCTGACATCATATATCTATTTTGAGTCTTTACTCAAGGTTTCCCAAGTTTTTTAAGGTTTAAATGTGTCTATGACACAACCTAATGTTGAGATTTGTTTAGTATGTTATGGGAATTAATGTTCTATCTGCTACTAATTATTTGCCTAGGGTTTGTAGTAAGGGCTTGAGTCCTTATTAGGTGATATTAATGAGGACTAAAGCCCTGACTGCAAACTGATGAGTTGTGAACAGTCACATAAAAAAGAGAACAGCTAGAAAAAAATATTAGAAAGGCTCTGCCTAAGTCCGATCGCACTTGCAGGTATCTTGCAACTATCATTACGATTGGACGTTCGGCTTGAGGGCCGCAGGTACTGCAACGATGGGAAGTTTCTGGGTTTGAGCCGGGCGATCGCTCGATCGCAATACCAAATTTTTCGGTAACGGCGCGGAAGTGCTTAGTCCGGGAAATATGTGAAGCGATAAGGTTAAGCCGGCCGCTAATAATAGTTTTTCTAACATGGCATTGTCTCCCATACATACGCCCTAGGGCATAATTCCTCTTACACCTACAACATATAAACATCCTCAGTCCCTTGGTGCGATCGCACGGGCATAGTTAAGTGACATCTATCACCACTGATAAGGGGGTGATGGGGATAGGGGGTGTGGGGATGGGGGGTGATGGGCAGTAGGCAAGTGGGGGAGAGTGGGAAATCTTTCATCGCACTTCTGGCGTCAACATCCGTTGAACGTGTTAAATTCCTTACACTGGTTCGTTGGCAAACTTCCCTACAAATCAAGAATTGTCCTAGAGAAAGAAGCCGTTGAGTCTCTCTCAAAGGTAGAATTAGCGCGTAGAAGTTATTTGACACAGCGGAGGTACCGACAAGATGCTTGCATACATTCTGGCGTTGGCGGTCGGTCTAGGCAGCTTCAGTATTTACATGGCGGCATTCTTTTTTCCAGAAGTGCACCGCAAAAGTGATTTTACCTGGAGCGGGGTAGGGCTTTTTTATGCGTTAATTTTATGGGCTTGTGCGGGACGAATCACTGGTGCTCTCCTGCTTGGTCAAATGGCGGGTGTGGCGATGTTGGGCTGGTTTGCCTGGGAAACTCTGACTTTGCGCCGGCAGGTGACGCCCGTTGCTGAGCAAACGCCGATTCCTCAGTCGGCGAATTTGGCGGCAGCAGGCGTGCCGTTTGCTGGCTTGTTTGCCAAGAAAAAAGAACCAGCAGCAGCGGCGAAAAAACCTAAGTTTGTTCGATCGCCCAAACCGAAAACTGATGTGGTTCCAGCACCCATTCTGGATAAGGGCGAGGTAAAGCTAGAGGAACAGCCGGCGATTTCCCCCATAGCTGAAAGTATTGCTGAAAGTGCGCTCGACGAGGCAACTGCAGAAAGTGCGATCGCCCCTGACTTGAAAATTCCCGACTCGAAACCACCTGCAATTGCAGAAATACCAGTGTTTTCAGTCGAAACTCCTGCTGCTGAGACTTCACAACCCCTAACAGAATCAGCAGCCAGCAGTTTCACTCCTCCACCTCTACCTCTAGAAATTTCAGAAATAGCCGTTGCACCAAGTGTGGAGCCAGCAGAGGCTCAGCCAGAGCCTCAACAGCAGCCAGAAGTCGATGATTTTGACGAGGAAACAGAATGGAGGGCAGCCGTTAAAGAGTCGCAGGCGGCAGCGGCAGCGGCGGCGGCCCCAACTCCTCCTACTCCTCCTAAACCAGCTAAAAAATCCGGCGGTTTCGGAAGTCTGTTCGGCAATTTCAAAAATAGTCTCGGCGGTATGTTGGGACTCGGTGCGGGTAAAAACAAGTCTGATGTAACTCCCCAGACGCCAAAACCTTCAGCGACTCCAGAATCGATCGTACCTGAATCTAAAATAACGGCAACTCCTGCACCGGGTATCGACCAAATTCTCGAATCCGAATTAGCCCAGGCGGCTGCGGAAGTGGCAGCCGAAAGTAGCAACACTGTTGTGGAAACAAGCCCAGGAGTGCCGTTTCCCAACGATGTTGAAGCAATGGCATTTTTGATGGCAACAGAAACCGCGAGTTCTGACAAAATAGGGGAAACTCCGATCGAAGATCGATCGTCCGCTGAAATCCAGACACCGCTGGCTGCGGTTGGTGAAGCGGAAGCAGCAGCAGGCGTACTAGAAGCAGAAGCCCCTGCTGTATCTCAGGAAACCCAGACACCGCTGGCTGCGGTTGGTGAACCGGAAGCAGCAGCAGGCGTACCGGAAGCAGAAGCCCCTGCAGTATCGATAGAAATGACTGTGGTGGAAATGGCAGAGCCTGTAGAGATAGAAGTACCGGGAGAACCTGGGTTGAGCGTGCAGGTGGAAACGGTTTCAGTATCAGTGATCTCGATCGAATCTACAGGTGAAGAACTCTCTTCTGAGGCAGAAAAAACTGAATTGAGTCCCCCGAATCACCCCGATCCGAATCTAGTCGAAACTGCTAAACCGGCCACTGAATCCAAGTCTGAGAAGGTATCCGGCGAAGATCAACCGTCATCTTGAGGCAGAAAGTAAAAGGTAGAAACCAGAATTTTTTTTATTCTGCCTTCTGCCTTCTTACTTTTTACTTCTTACTTTTTACTTCTGCCCTCTTCCTTCACGCTTGACTTCAGTCCTCAACATCGATCGGTTAAATCCGTTATATCCGTTATATCATTTCCGGTTGCATCGGAATAATAAAATCGAGTCAACAGTTAACACTCAACCATTTAGTTTGTAGACGCCGAGTCAACAGTTAACACTCAACAATCAACAATCACGGACGGTGCAACCGGAATAGATATTAAATCCTTTACACGGCGCGTTGCCGAACTTCCTTCTCCCTTAATATTATGAAAGCAATTATGGTCGTGGGAACAACATCTCACGCAGGGAAATCTTTACTCGTGGCAGCTTTGTGTCGAATCTTTGCTCGGCGAGGCTGGCGGGTAACTCCGTTTAAAGGTCAGAATATGGCGCTGAATTCCTATGTCACAGCCGCCGGTGGAGAAATTGGTTACGCTCAAGCAGTGCAAGCTTGGGCTGCGCGCGTCGCACCTTTGGTAGAAATGAATCCGATTTTGCTCAAGCCACAAGGAGACATGACTTCTCAATTGATTGTCAAGGGCCGGGCGATCGCTAATGTGCGAGCATCTCAATATTATGAACAGTATTTCGATATCGGCTGGCAAGCTATTCGGGAATCTTTAGAATCTCTCTGCCAAGAATTTGACATGATTGTGTGTGAGGGAGCCGGTAGCCCTGCTGAGATTAATCTCAAACACCGCGATTTAACAAATATGCGGGTAGCTAAATATTTAAAGGCTCGAACTTTGCTAGTAGTTGATATCGATCGGGGCGGTGCTTTTGCTCACATCATCGGTACTTTGGAATTGCTAGATCCCGACGAACGAGCTTTAATTAAAGGATTCATTATTAATAAGTTCCGAGGACAAAAATCGATCTTAGATCCGGGCCTGACTTGGCTAGAAGAAAGGACGGGAATCCCGGTAGTTGGGGTGATTCCTTGGATAGACGAAGTGTTTCCCTCAGAAGATTCTCTCGATTTGCTCGATCGGCGTTCCCCCAATTCTCAAACCGACATCAATATTTCGGTCATCCGCCTGCCCCGAATTTCCAATTTTACCGACTTTGACCCCCTAGAGTCGGAAACTAGCGTCACAGTCAAATATGTCAGCCCAAAAGACCAGTTAGGCCATCCAGACGCCGTGATTTTACCAGGCTCTAAAACGACAATTGCCGATTTGCAGGTGCTGCGCCAAACAGGTATGGCAAAAGCTATTCAAAATTATTTAATAGCTGGCGGTACAGTCATGGGAGTTTGCGGTGGCTTTCAGATGCTGGGACAAAGTATCACCGATAAAGAAGGCATTGAGGGAGAAAAGGGAGAATTCCCAGGATTGGGATTGCTGCCTTTGAAAACTGCGATGGCACCGAACAAAATTGCGCGCCAACGAATCGTAACATCTAACTATCCTCAACCGGGTTTGCCAGTTTTCGGTTACGAAATTCATCAAGGAAAAACGCAAATCCTAGAGTCAGATTTGACTCAACCGTTATTTGACGATGCTAGTTTAGGCATTGTCAATACTTCTCAATCTATTTGGGGTACATACCTGCACGGCATCTTTGACAACGGAGCTTGGCGGCGAGCTTGGTTAAATCACTTGCGGCAGCAGCGGGGACTCCGCGCATTGCCTACAGGTATTCCTAATTACCGAGAACACCGAGAAGCTCTGTTAGACTCTCTAGCAGATACCGTGGAAAAGCACTTAGATATAAGGCATATTTTAGGTTAATTAGTTGACTGTGGGCTGTTGACTGTTGATTATTGTTTGTTAGATTTGAGGTTCAAATTCAATGACAAAAGTTTGTTTTTTACCTGATAACGTGACAGTTGAAGCTGAACCGGGAGAGCTTTTATTAGATGTAGCCAAACGTGCAGGGGTTTCTATTCCTACTGGCTGCCTCATGGGTTCTTGTCACGCTTGCGAAGTAGAAATTGATGGCGGAGATACGATTTGTGCTTGTATTTCCGGCATCCCTTCGGGGAAAAAGCAAGTGACAATTAATCTGTATGTTGACCCGACTTGGTAATTTGTTAGTTGACGGTTGACGGTTGACCGTTGACTGACAACTGACAACTGACTAATTTTTTTGCCATTCTTGCTGTTTCTTGCGAGCAGATTGCAGCCATTTTTGGGATTCGGGATAAACAGTGGTTCCGGGTTTGACAGATTCTAATTGATTGATAATTTGTTGCAACTGGCTGAGGGAATAACCGGGATTTTGAGAATTCACATCTTTTTGCAAGTTTGCCAACAAGCTTTTAGCTTCTTGCAAAGCTGTTGCAGAATCTTTTTCTGCTTCCAGTCTAATCTGGGTAATTCCTAAATTTTTTTGATATTCAGCAAGTTTAGTTTGAGCGTCGAGATAACCAGGGTTATCGACAGAAATCAATTTTAGTCGGTTAATTCCTTCTTGCCACAATTCTGCTATTTGCTCCCACTGTGCGGCGGGATGGGGAGGTTTTTGGGAGGCGACGGCGGCGGAGAGAGCAAATTCTTTAGCAGCTTCAATTAAGTTGTCAGCCTGCAAAGAACCGGTGGCGACGCCGCCCATTGCTTGAAAGTCTCTTTCTGCTGCTTTGAGTGTTTTCTTAGCCGTTTCTCCCGCGAGGGTTTCAGCGGGAATTTGATTGAGTTGGTCGATCGCACTTTGCCAATTTACCGTCGCTTTTTGTCTATCCGCAGCAGTTTTGGCTTGCTGATACTGCTGTTTCGCCGCCTTTAGCGTTTGTTCGACTTGATTTAACTGAGTAAAAGCATTTTTTTGCTGGAAAATCTGAGCCTCCATCCGCCCCACATTTTTGCGGGCGGCTTCAAATTCATCGAGTGTAAACCGCCAACGGCACCTAAAAAAAGAGCAGTACCTCTTTGGGTAATAGCCGAGGAACCACACCGGCAAGGCGTCGAGGTGTTTTTGCGCCTCTTTTGCTTTTATTTCGCCCAAGTCAAAATCTGCGACAGCCGTCGCTTTATTCACCAGTTGATCGGATTGTTCCACAAGGGCGATCGCCTGCCGGTAATTGTGATCCATACTCATAAAACTCGGCAGCAATAATATCGGCATTGTTTTCGCCACGGGCCAGCGAATCATGGGAAAAGGTAGGTTAAGCAGCCAAATTATCCCCGCAGCACTTCCCAGCAAACTCCCAGCAAAGATAATTTTACCGAACAATCCCGGCGGGCGGTTGGCTTTGACGGCAGCTTTGAGAACTTGTTCGCTGAAGTTGGGAAATTCGTCTTTGAAGGTATCGCGGATTTCTTCTCTTGACGCGAAAGTGCCGTTTTGCGATCGCAATTTCTCCAACCGCTTGATTACCATCCGTCGGTAAACTTCACCCCCTAGACTATCAGCCGCCGCGCACTTGTCAACTTCGGCCCGCAAAATTTCAAAAGCTCGATCGGTAAGACGCGCCATAAAACTCACCTATTCCCTTTTAATTATTTTACAGGTTCCAGTCAAAATAATTGTTAAAATATATAAAGTTTATATCAAATAATCCGAATTAAGTTCATGCCCACTGCTTTAATCACCGGTGCTTCTGGCGGAATTGGTGCAGCCTTTG
The DNA here is from genome assembly GCF_036701245.1 of Microcoleus sp. Pol14D4. Lineage (NCBI taxonomy): Bacteria > Bacillati > Cyanobacteriota > Cyanophyceae > Oscillatoriales > Microcoleaceae > Microcoleus > Microcoleus sp. Pol14D4. Next base: position 479 of record NZ_JAUBQM010000041.1, on the reverse strand, counting down.
CCGCCGAATTAGCCAAACGCCAGCACAATCTAATCTTGGTAGCTCGTTCCGAAGACAAATTGCAACAGCTAGCTGCTCAACTGCAACAGGAGTTCAATATTTTGGTCGAAATTATCGTTCAAGATTTGACGGCACCAGGAGCCATAAATACTGTATTTGACGCGGTTGTTAAAAAAGGTTGGACGGTTGATTTGTTGGTGAATAATGCGGGTTTTGGCGATTACGGTGCTTTTGCCGATCGCCCGCTTGCGAAACAACTAACAATGGTGCAACTAAATATTGTAGCATTAGTTGAACTTTCGCACTTATTTTTGCAGGGAATGCGGCAGCGAAAATCAGGAAGTATTATCAATGTTGCCTCCATCGCAGCTTTTCAACCGATGCCGTACTTGTCGATGTATGCAGGGTAAGCTCATCTAATTTGGTATAAATTGTACTTGACAAAAAGCCGCCAATAGGCTCTATATCTGTGCACCGAA